>DBEWTR010000259.1:0-5261 GCA_048205775.1 Collinsella sp.
AGAGTGGATAGGGGCTCCTCAGCAAAAAGTCGTAGTCGCCGGCCAGAATCTGCTCAAACTCGCCACGCGTGAGTGGCGCGTCCTCCTTGTAGATCCAGCTGCCGTACTTCTTTTTGCGCTCGAGCTTAATCACCTTGTCGCTGCCGTTATAGATGCGCACGCGATACTTTTTGCGCATGAGAATACCGGCGTCTTTTTCCTCGTAGGCCGAGTTGCAGCAGTCGTCAAAGTACAGGCTGCGAATGGTGTAACCACCCGCCCGCGCATACTTGTCCAGTTTAAAAACCGGCGCCATGCGGCAGGCAAGCGCAGCGTGCTCGCCCTCGTTAATGAGATATTTGAGCTCGTGGCGGTAACGCTCCTGCGTTGCACACACAGGCGGAGTCGCCAAGCGCTCAAGCAGCGCGCTAACCCTCCTCATACGTGTCCTCCACGACCTTACCGCCGTCTTGCACGTAAAAACACTTCATGCCGTAGTGCTTGCCGTCATCGGTCACATAGTAGTCAAACGCATCTTGCGTATAGCCGTCTGAGTTGGTGGCGCGCACGCGCACAAAATACTGGCCGGCATCGGGCGCATCGCAGGTCACCTCGGGAAGTAGCACGTCCTCGGCCTTAAAAAGCACGTCGCTTATGGCATAGTCGCGCGCCAGCTCCACGGTATAGCGAATGTCACGCGCCTTAAAGTCGTAGGACGCATCCCAGTTAATGCGCAGCTTACCGTTATCGATCTGCGGCACGCCAATGTAGAACGGCATGGGCTTTTTAAAACTCTCGCGAAAGCTCTTGTAGTTCTCCTCGATCTCGGAGGGAATCGCCGCGGCAATCCGCTCGTATTCGTCCTTGGTGACAGGCAGATTGTCGATATCGGGCGAAGCAAAGACCAGGGATTCAGTCACTTCGCGATAATGTTTAATCATCTTGGCCAGGCGTGCCTCGGTCATATACGAGCGCAGGTCCTTTACGGCGCGGTCGAGTTCGCTGCGGAACGATTTGCTGCGCAGTGCACGATTGAATAGCACGTTGCCCCAGTAGTTGCTTACGCCGCGCTCCCAGCTCGCATAGTCCGAAAACCCGGTAAGAGAAAGCTCCATCTTACGCAGCATGCCATCGTTGTCCCAATCGAGGATGTACCACGTATTGGAGTTGAGCGGGCTGTACAGATAGCAGTTACGGTTCTGAGTATCGCAGTTGCCCGTCAGGATCTGAAACGCCAGCCAATAGACCAGATTCTCGGTATCAAAGCAGGTGTCGAGCACGTCATCGATCTTTTGCGATTCGTCGTTGAGGGCGTCGAGCATCTCGATGAGCTTGGTGTGGTCCGAATCGCCCTTAATCTCGAGCATGCCCTCAAAGCTTGCCTGGTTGTAGTCGGGATCGTCGGCAAGCTTAATGGTGTCCTCGTAGCGATGGAAATCAAAGCTGTTCACCTTGTACAGGCGCCCGCTCTTATCCAGGCCATGTGCCTTAAGCGCCGTCTTGTTGAGCTGCTCCACCTGCGTAAACAGGCCGTAGTCCTCAAAGGTATCGTTGGACTTTTCGGTCTGGTCGCACACCCACAGATGCACAAACTGCGTGCGCAGGCCCATCATCTGGGGAATCCCGCGGATAAGGTCGTAGGCCATCTTGTTGCGAAAACGCATACCCTCGCCCATGTGCTTGTTGAGCGCAATCGCGCGCTGTTGGCGCCAGGTGCCCTTGCCTTTTTTGAGCTCCACCTTGTAATTCTTTTGCGTGTAGGAGCTCGACGTCTGGCCACGCACCTGCACGGTGGCATTGGGCGCTTCCTCGCCATAGCCAACCTCGCCGGCCACCGGGCCGTCTTCGTCGCCCGCCTGCAGCAGGCCCATAACCTGATAGCGCGTCACGCCCATGTCGGCATAGTCATACACCGAGTACGTGTTGATCTCGGCCCAGCTGTGATCGGTGTTCTCGGAGCTGTTGCCGCGCGAGACCGTCAGATACATGGTCACAATGCCCGAGTCGTCGTAGACCTCGTACAGCTCGTCCTTATCACGCAGGTGCTTGGACTGGTCGGAGGCCTCGGCCTTTTTAATCTTGCCCTGCTTTTTGACCTTTTTGGTCGAGGATTCGTCCTGAGATGAGCAGCCCGAAAGCAGCAGCGCGCCGGCAGCCGCCTCGATCAGACAGCGGCGAGACATCAACTTATCGATCATCAGAACCTCCCCAATGGTTGCGATACACGCGAACTACTGCGCGCTGAAACGCGCCGTGCGGCACGCCCTTGCGGCGGCACTCCTCATAGCGCTGCTCGGCACGGTCGAGCAAGCGGCCCAGCTGTGTAAAACGACCCGTTTTGTCGGTCGCCACAATGGGCTGCTGGCTCAGGATACGATACGGTAAGTTGGCGGTATAGGTATCGAGCCGCAGCAGCGCCACGATAAAAAACACCACCGCACCCACAAAAACCCAAAGCCGTAAAACTGCTGCGGCAAAAGCAACGACACGGCGGTCGCGAGCCCCGCCACACCGGCAAACAGGCCCGAGGCCAGAACGGCTCCCTTGTAGTCGGTAAAGTACAGCAAGATAAGCAGGATCGTGTTGCCCACGGCATACAGGCCGTAGCCTACGCATAACGTGCGAAAATACCCGTGCATAAGATTGTTAAAGCCCAGCGGCAGGGCCGAGAGCACTGTAGTCTCGAGCGAGATGACCGCCGCGGTCACAAACAGCTGCTTGAGCGCGCAAAAGCGCAGTTCGCTGTTGAGCGTGGAGAGCATCTCCTCCTCGGCCACCACAATATCGCCCACCACGCCGCCGTCGTTGAACAGGCTGTAGTAGTCACGGTAGCGCGGATAGAAATTGACCTCGACCGACACCACAAAGTTGACGGTCGTGACGAGTGTGGTCAAAAACGCAATGAGTGCCGGAACGTCATGGTAAGGAGCCCCGTAAAACAGGCCTTTGATCTGCACGCCAATAGGGCCCGCCCAGATAATAACCAGGTGTGCGAAAAGCCCCAAGTTGGTAAACAGCCCCGTAAGCGCAAGCGGCATAAATTGGTCGAGCCAGCGCAAAAAACGCCAGGGACTCCGGTCACTCCGTGGAAAATACCGGTACAGCAGTACCACATCCCAGGCAAGCATGACGCCGTAGCCTAGGGCGATTGACGCCAACAGGCCCTCGACCGGCGGCAGTCCCAACGCCAGCGCTGCCAGGGCGCACAGGCACGCCACGCCAATGGCGGCCGCAAAGCTGCACAGAATGCCACGATAATCTTTGATGGCCGTGAGGTAGCTCATGCCGTTCCAGTTGACGATCATGATGTTGAACAGCCACAGGCACAGCAGCCCCTGCAGCAGCGTGGCCCCCGAGAACAGCAAAAAGACGCCGTAGAGCACCATGCCCGCAACGAGCATGATGGCATTAGATCCCCAAAACGAAGGCAGGATCTCATCCTCGCGCTCGGCAAAGAGCATGTCGGCCAAAAAGCGCGTGACCGGCATGGAGAAAAAGCTTGTGAGCGTGAGCGATGCCAGCAGCGTATAGGTCACCATGCACACCAGCAGATCCTGGTTGGCGCGCCCCACGCCCCACAGACCGCACAGCACCAAGATACCCACCTGGAGCAGCACGCCAAGCAGCATGGGGCCCGTGCACACAATGCCGGCGTAGCCATAGGCGCGCATCGTGGCAAACAGACCCTTGCGCCTAAACAGGCGTTTGAGCTCAAAACCGATTCCGGCCACCGGCTACTCCCCCTCTCTGGGCAGGTCAAACGCGCGCGCCGTCTCGTCGTACAGCGCGCGATAGTTGGCGAGCATCTGCTCGTGCAAAAAGTACGTGGCAACGCGACGCTGGCCACGCTCCCCCATCTCAATGCGACGGGCCCGGCTCACGCACATGCGCTCCATGGCATCAGCCAAGCCCTTGCGATACATAGGCGGCGTCACAAAACCCGCCACGCCAAAGTCGTCGCCCGGGGCGCCTTCGAGCAGCTCGCGGCAGCAGCCCACCTCGGTCGTCACGCAGGGACGGCGCGCTGCAAGCGACTCCAGCACGCTGAGCGGCTGGCCCTCGGAGATGCTCGTCAAAATGGTAAAGTCGAGCTTTTCCATGTACTCGACCACGTTGACGCGCCCGGTAAAGATCAGATCGCGCACGCCCAGGGTATCGACCAGCGCGTGGCACTCGGCACCGTACTCCTCGTCGTCCACGCCGCCCATAATGTGCAGGCGCACCTTAGGCAGGCGCTCGTGCAGTTCAAAGAAGGCATAGATCATGGTCTTGACGTCCTTGATGGGCGCCAGGCGCACCACCGCGCCAATATCCACCCAGCCGTCATCGGGCTTTAAGGGAATGTCCTTAAAGCGATCGAACTGGATGCCGTTGGGGATGACCAGACACTTGTCCTCATCGCAGCCCATGTCGATCTGCGTCTTACGGGCGTTATGGAACAAACTGGTCACGCGGAAGGCGCGACGGTAGATCTCCTCCGAAAGCAGGTAGAAAAAGCGGATCCAGCGGTCCTTAAACGACGGCACGACCCAGTCGGCACGAATGATCTCTTCCTCGCGCTCGCGGGTATAAATGCCGTGCTCGGTCAGCAGCACCGGAGCCTGGTGAACGCTTGAGCCCAGACAGGCGAGCAGGCCGCCGTAGCCGGTCGAGATGGCGTGGTACACATCGGCCACCGGCACCTCGCTGCCCAGAAGGTAGAGCACGGGCAGCAGCATGGAGCGCATGGTGTGGAATGCATCGGCAAAGGGCGTGTATGGGTACTCGGCAAGGCACACGTCGCGGAAGATATCCATAAACGTGCGGCTCTGCAAAAACGAGAGCGGATGCACGCGACGGCGGTGGAAGATATCGAATAACACGTCCCAATCCGGATTGGAGAGCGACACCAGGCGGCGTAGCGCCTCGCGCTCGCGGTCGTTAAAACTGGCTTCGTGCTGCTCGCCCGAAAGCCGCAGGGCATCGTCTAGGAACACCTCGTGCACCTCAACCACGTTGCCGGGCAGCTCGTAGACAAACTTGCCGCGGTCGGCAGCATGTGCGCCGATCACCCATAGCACAAACTCATGCTCGGGCATGGCCTGGATATAGCCATGCATCCAGGTAGATACGCCACCGTGCACATAGGGGTAGCAACCCTCGAGTACCAAGCAGATTCTCATTTATCGCCACCCTCCTTGCGCTCGATCGTCACGGTCTTATCATTTGCCTTGAGCAGATACAGATTGCCCGTAAGGTGCGTCAGTTCGCCACCCGTCACCGCACCCGGCTCGCCATGATTG
>DBEWTR010000260.1:0-2747 GCA_048205775.1 Collinsella sp.
GAATCCCCGCCCCATTTCATTACTGGTTTACTGGTGGTTAACTGGAGCGCCGCAGTTTTGGCAGAAGGATGCATTTGCTTCCAACCTTGAGCCGCACTGAGCGCAAAAATGAGCGGGCTCAACTGGCTGAGCATCATCGACCATGGTTGACACCTGCTGTGCCGGCGGAACCTGCTGCACGGGAGGCATTTGCTGGTACGGATTGGACTGCGGAGGCTGAGGCTTATTCGACGATTCCTTGTTCAAGATAACAGCAAAGGCGACAGCCGCGACACCACCAAATACAACTAGCAAAACGAGAAGATCGAATACACTAATCATCACAAATCAGCTCCTCATGTTGCGAAAGATGACGGATGCCGAAATTTTATCGCCGCGCCGCAAGCTCCTCCTAGTGCGCAACACCCATCCACCCTGCATGATTTTCAGGGATGGGGATCAAAATCATTGGGGAATGGGGCGTGGCAAGCGGCGGTCTTCGGGGTATAAGACGGCTAATTGTATGCCGCCCTATGAAAGGAACCCTTATGCCCAGCGTTGCCGTTCTTGCCGCCGATGGCTTTGAAACGATTGAATGCCTGACCATGGTCGATGTCATGCGTCGCGGCGGCGTGCGCGCCACGCTCGTCTCGATCATGCCCACGCGCGAGGTCGTAAGCTCGCTGCAGATTCCCGTAACCTGCGATGCACTCTTTGACGAGATTAACTTTGACGAGTATGACTGCGTCGTGCTGCCCGGCGGTCTGCCCGGCGCCACCAACCTGCGCGCCGACCAGCGCGTCTGCGACGTAGTCTGCGAGTTCGCCGCGACCAAGCATGTTGCCGCCATCTGCGCCGCCCCGTTTATCCTGGGCGAACTCGACCTGCTCGAGGGACGCCACGCCACGTGCTTCCCCGGCTTTGAGAAGAGCTTCCCCGAGGGCGCCTATACCGGCGACAAGGTCACGCACGACGGCAACATCATCACCGCCAGCGGCATGGCCCAGTCACTCCCCTTTGCACTTGAGTTGCTGCGCACGCTCGCCGGCGACAAGGCCGTCGAGAAGGTTGCCGAGGGCATTCAGCTATGATTTTGGCTTCGCAATCACCGCGCCGCATCGAGTTGATGCGCGAAGCGGGCTACGACATCCGCGTCATTCCCGCTGACATCGACGAGACTCCTTTTGATGACGAGGCCCCGCTTACGCTTGTCGAGCGCTTGGCTCGCGCCAAGGCTGCCGCCGTTGCCGCCGAGCACGCCGAGCCCAATGAGCTGACCATCGCGGCCGACACCATCGTCACCTTCGATGGCAAGCTTTTGGGCAAGCCGACAAACGAGGACGAAGCCCGCAACATGCTCCACGAGCTCTCGGGGCGCACGCACCAGGTCGCAACCGGCGTCTGCATCGTTAGAGCCGGAGACGTCACAGCCCCGCACGCCGCCGAGAGCCTGTCGTTTGTCGATGTGACCGACGTGACGTTCTATGAGCTCACCGACGAGCAGATTGAGCGCTACGTCGTCTCAGGCGAACCCATGGACAAAGCCGGCGCCTACGGCATCCAAGGCGTCGGCGGGCGCATGCTCGTGCATGATATTTCGGGCGACTTCTACAACGTGGTGGGCCTGCCCATCGCTCGCGTCGCGCGCGCGATTCAAAAACTATCGTAATTGCATCTGGCGCTTGGTATCCCCCAGCGCCTACAATTTCGGCGTACCGCACGGATCCCGACCGGGCATAAGGCCCGGCGGAAAACCGATAGGAGTAAAACATGGATACACTGCTTGAGGCCATTGACGTTTGCGATGTCGATGGCTTTTGCTTTGGCAACTATACGGACGAGGAGGCCGGCACCGGTTGCACCGTAATCGTGGCACCCGAGGGCGCCACCGGCGGTGTTGACGTTCGCGGCGGTGCACCGGCATCGCGCGAGACCGACCTGCTGCGCCCCGAGAACACCGTGGACAAGGTTCACGCCGTCTGCCTTTCGGGTGGATCGGCCTTTGGTCTGGAGGCCGCAAGCGGCGTCGCCCGCGAGCTCGAGAGCCGCGGCATCGGCCTTCCCGTCGGCCCCACGCAGGTGCCCATCGTGTGCTCCAGCTGTATCTTCGACCTCGCCTTTGGCGACCCCACCGTACGCCCCGACATTGAGGCTGGCATCTCCGCCGTGCGCGAGGCGCTCGACAACACCCCCACCACGCTCGAGCAGGGCAATGTAGGTGCCGGCACCGGTGCCACCGTGGGCAAGCTTATGGGTCCCGCCACCTGCATGAAGGCTGGCCTTGGCGCTGCCGCCGTGGCGCTCGGCCCCGTTAAGGTGGGTGCCGTGGTCTCGGTCAACGCCTGCGGCAATGTCGTCGACCCCTTCACCGGTGAATGGGTAGCTGGCATGCGCGCTGCAGCTGATAGCGACCAGATCGTCGACATGGAGCTCGCAGCCTTTGCCGCAGCCGGTTCTATGCAGATGCCGCTCGACCGCACCAACACCACCATCAGCTGCATCGTCACCAACGTGGAGCTCACCAAGGCTCAGGCCACCAAGGTCTCCCAGATGGCCGCAGACGCCTATGCGCACGCCATCCGCCCCACGCACACCACCAACGACGGCGACACCATCTACACCCTCGCCAGCGGCAAACTGGGTGCCCAGGCAAGCGCCGCCGTTCCCCTAGACCTGCTGGGCATGCTCGCCGTAAGGGCCCTGGAAACCGCCATCGTAAACGGAGCCAAAACCGCCAAAACCTCCCACGGCATCCCGGGCGCCGCGAA
>DBEWTR010000276.1:0-2161 GCA_048205775.1 Collinsella sp.
AACCTCGGGCGCGGCCGGCTGCTGTTTGGGCTCAGGCTGGGATGCGAGCGCGGGTTCTGCCTTGGCAACTGCTTCCGGCTCGACAGTGGGCTCGACAACTGCCTCGCGCTCAACCTCGGCCTGAATAGCTTCTTCGGCCACACGTTCCTTCTCCTGTGCGCGCTGCTGCGCGGCGGACTCGGCGTTGCGATAGGCACGCTCCAACAGGGCTTCCTGCGAGTTAAAGGGCCTCTCGCCTTCGTGGCGCTCGACGGGGACCCAGGTGCCGTCGCTCGTGAGGCTGCGGGCCTTCACGTTGTCGTGCAGCTGCATGCCCATGTACTCGTGCACCAGGGCACGGCAGGTGGGGTCGAGCACGGGGAAGGCGATCTCCACGCGGTGCTCGGTGTTGCGCGTCATCATGTCGGCCGAGCTCAGATAGATCATGTCCGAGTCCACGCCAAAGGCGTAAACGCGCGCATGCTCCAAAAAGCGTCCGACGATAGAACGGACATGCGCGTTCTCGGTCTTGCCCGGAACGCCCGGCTTGAGGCAAGAGATGCCGCGGATGATCATGTCCACGCAGACTCCTGCGCACGATGCCTCAGCGATCTTGTCGATGACCTCGCGGTCGGTGAGCGAGTTGAGCTTAAAGAACACACGGGCGGGCTCGCCAACGAGGGCGCGCTGGATCTCGCGATCCAGGCCGCGCATGATGAGCGGCTTCAGGCTGACCGGCGCCACGCCCAGGAAGCGGTAATCGCCGCGCAGGTTGCCCAGCGACAGGTTGCGGAAGAACAAGTTGGCGTCCTCGCCGATGCCGGGATGGGCGGTCATGAGCATAAAGTCGCTGTAGAGCTTGGCCGTCTTCTCGTTAAAGTTGCCGGTGCCCAACAGCGTCAGGCGTGTAAGTGCCATGCCCTCGCGATAGGTGAGCTGGCAGATCTTGGAGTGACACTTAAATCCTTCGGAGCCGTAGATGACGGTGCAGCCTGCCTCTTCCAGACGCTCGGCCCACTCGATGTTGTTCTGCTCGTCGAAGCGGGCGCGGAGCTCCATGAGCACCGTGACCTCTTTGCCGTTCTCGGCGGCATCGATCAGCGACTCGCACAGGCGGCTCTGCTTGGCCACGCGGTAGAGCGTGATGCGCAGCGAGATACACTCGGGGTCGTAGGCGGCCTCGTGCACCAGATCCAGGAAGGGGTTCATGGCCTCATAGGGATAAAAGAGCAGCTTGTCGTGCTGAAGTACCTGCTCGCGGATGGAGCGGGTCATATCGATGGTGGGGTTGGGCTGTGGCTTAAACGGCGTAAAGAGCAGCTCGTTGCGCAGGTGCTCGGGAATCTTGCCCTCAATGCCAAAGACATAGTCCAGGTTGAGCGGGATATCGCAGGTAAAGACCGAGCGACGTGAGAGCTCGAGCGCCTTGCGGATAGTCTTGAGCGTTGCTTTTTCGAGTGAGCCCGAGACGGCGAGCACCACCGGCTGCAGGCGCAGGCGCTTCTTGAGGATGCGCTTCATATGCTGGCGGTAGTCCTCTTCCTCCTCGACGCCCTCGCCGTCCGGATCGATGTCGGCGTTGCGGGTGACGCGGATGAGCGCACGGTCGAGCGGCTTATAGGAGCCAAAGCAGCTATCCAGGCAGGCGAGGATGACATCCTCGAGCAAGATGTAGGAGTAGGTGCCGGTGGGCGAGGGGATCTCGACCACGCGGTTCATCGAGGCGGGAATCTCGATTAGGCCCAGCAGGCTCTCCTCGTCGGTGACGCCGTCCAGGCCACAAGCTAGATAGAGTGCGCCGTTGCGCAGGTTGGGGAAGGGGTGGCGCGGGTCAATGACCAGCGGCGAGATGACCGGCGACACGTAGGCCTGGAAGTAGCGGGTTACAAAGGTGCGCTCCTCGGGCGTAAGCGAATCGATGCGGGCGCGGTGAACGCCCAGGGTGTCGAGCTTGCCCTCGATGCTCTTAAAGATGGACTCCCAACGGGTAAGGAGCCCGGGCATTTCGGCCATGACAGCATCGACCTGTTCGGAGGCGGTCATATTGCTCTTGTTGTCGACAGGCTGTTTTTTGAGCTCGGCAAGGTCGGACAGGCCACCCACGCGCACCATGAGGAACTCATCGAGGTTGGACTCGAAGATCGAGACGAACTTAAGGCGCTCGAACAGCGGCACGGACTCA
>DBEWTR010000312.1:0-3193 GCA_048205775.1 Collinsella sp.
GAAGGACCTGCCGAGGGACGGCCCCGTCAAGCCGTGACCGGAATCGGTGAAAATGCGTTAGCGCAACCGGTGAAACCGCCTTTGCGCAAACGGCGCGCCTGTTTAGCGAAACTGGTGAAAAATAGATTGACGCTAACAGCTTGCAGCCGACGCCGGCGTCGAAGAGCTCGACGGCCCGCCTCCTGGACTCCAGGTCGTGCTTCACCCTGAGGTCTATACTCATGGAAAACCTCCCATTTCCCGATGTCCAAGAAATGGGAGGCAGTTCACAAGCACCTTTGCGGTGGTTTTTTATTACTCCAGCATGCTAGGGTCGAACTCGCTAGCCGGAATCACGCGGTACCCGTGACGCAGCAGCAGATCGACAAAAACGCCGTTTCCCGCCGTGAGCTTACTGCTAAAGGTGCCATCGTAGATGCGACCTGCGCCGCACGAGGGGCTGCGGTCCTGAAGGATGCACGCGACTATCTCTTCCGGTCCGCCTGCCTGCTCGCACATATCGAGCGCACGTTGGGCACCCAGGCGAAATTCGCGATCAACCGAGATGCCCTCGCAGGTACGGACCTCGCCGTTCACAATCTCGGACGGGTCGCGCGGCGTGGTCAGACCGCCAAAAACCTCAGGGCACACGAGGAGCACCTCGGTCCCCGTGTGCTCGCAAGCCTCGACCAGCTCGCGATGGTAATTATCGAGTCCGTTGTACTTGCAGCTCTCGCCCATCAAGCAGGCGCTCACCACGATCTTCATTTGCATCCCTCTCAAGCAAAACGCCCCATTTGAGATAGGCACTCAAATGGGGCGTCGATATTTACTGTCCCGAACGCAACGTTACTGCTGCTTAGGCATCAGCGGATTCTCGCGCGTGAGGAGATTCATAAACTCCTCGCCCGTGATGGTCTCCTTCTTGTACAGATAACGAGCCAGCTCATGAAGCTTGAACTTGTTCTCCTTCAGGATCTGCAGGGCGCGGTCGTGCGCATCCTCGATCAGCTTGGCGACAATCGCGTCCACGCGCTCGGCCGTACCGGGGGCGCAGGTGAGCGACGTGTCCTGGTTGAGGTACGCATTCTGGACGGTACCGAGCGCCATCATGCCAAACTCATCGGACATACCAAAGCGCGTCACCATGTTACGGGCGAGCTTGGTGGCCTGCTCGATATCGTTGGCAGCACCAGTCGTCATCTCGCCAAAGATGAGCTCCTCGGCCGCGCGGCCACCGCAATAGACGGCGAGCTTGTCCAGCACCTCCTGGCGCGTGGTCAGGAAGCGCTCGTCCTCCTCGACCTGCATGGTGTAGCCCAGAGCGCCGCTCGTGCGCGGCACGATGGTGATCTTGGTGACCGGCGCAGAGCCCTTCTGGCGAGCGGCAACGATGGCATGACCGATCTCGTGGTAGGACACGACCTGCTTCTCGTGGTCGGACAGCACCGTCGACTTGCGCTGCTGGCCGGCGATGACAACCTCCACCGACTCCTCGAAGTCGTCCTGGGTTGCACGCTTGCGACCCTCGCGAACGGCGCGCAGGGCGCCCTCGTTGATGATGTTGGCCAGGTCGGCGCCCGAGGCACCGGGCGTGGCGCGGGCAATCGCGGTCAGGTCGATCGGCGGCTGCGTCTTCACGCTCTTGGCATGCAGCTCAAGAATGTTCTTACGGCCGGTCAGGTCGGGTAGCTCAACGGGGATACGGCGGTCAAAACGACCGGGGCGCAACAGGGCCGGGTCAAGGCTATCGGGGCGGTTGGTAGCAGCGAGAACGACAATACCCTTATGGTTATCGAAGCCGTCCATCTCGGTCAGCAGCTGGTTGAGCGTCTGCTCGCGCTCGTCGTTGCCACTAAAGCCACCGCCATCGCGCTTCTTGCCGATGGTATCGATCTCATCGATAAACACGATGCACGGGGCCTTTTCCTTGGCCTGCTTAAACAGGTCACGAACCTTGGCGGCGCCGCGGCCGACAAACATCTCGACGAACTCAGAACCAGAAATACTAAAGAACGGCACGCCTGCCTCGCCGGCCACAGCCTTGGCGAGCAGGGTTTTACCGGTACCCGGAGGGCCCACAAGAAGAGCACCGCGCGGCAGCTTGGCGCCGATCTCCTCGTAGCGCTGCGGCTTCTCCAGAAAGTCGACGACCTCCTTAAGGGATTCCTTGGCCTCTTCCTGGCCTGCAACATCCTTAAAGGTCACGCCGACATCTTTGGAGGCGATTACGCGAGCGCCGGACTTACCCAGTCCGCCGCCGCCAAAGCCACCGCCGCCAAAGTTCATCGACGGGCCGTCATCGCCCATAGCCTTCTTCATGCGGCGGTTAAGCCACCAACCGATGAGGAAGAAAATCGCCACGGGAAGAATGAGGGTGAGCAGGTAGTAGGTCATCAGACCCGAGTTCTTATCGGGAACAACCGACTCAAGCGAGGCGCCAGATTCAAGCACGCGATCGGTAAAACCCGCATCATTCGGCACACCGGTCGTCTTGTAGGCGATGTTCTCGTCCTCGCCCTTCTTGGTGTAATAAATCGTGTAATCGTCCGTGTTGTACTCGACCTTGTCGACACTCTTCTTATCGAGCGCTTTGACAAACGTCGAGTAATCGGTCTTCGTAATCTGCTGCGTGTGACCGATGTTGGGGAACAGAACGGTCGAGAGCACGAGGTAGACGACGAAGGCGATGAGCACGTAGAGGATCATATTCCGTCTACGTTTGTTGTCATCCATCTCCATCTGCTTGAACTCCATCTACTGGGGTTGATAATGCTATCTAGAATACCCAACCCAGACGGCGATAAACCGACGCCGGGCACGAAAGGACAGAGATGGCATCACTGGAAGTCGGCAAGGTTCAGATCTACACGGGCGACGGCAAGGGCAAAACCACGGCTGCGCTGGGGCTCGCGCTGCGCGCCACAGGTTATGGGCTCGACGTACTTATGCTGCAGTTTGCCAAGAAGCTGCACTGCGCCGAACACGATGCCGCGCCACGCCTGGGACTGCGCATTGTACAGGCCGATCGCGACACGCCCGAGGCTTGCGCCGCACAGATCATGGAACTTGCACGCGAACAGATCTCGCGGGTCGACGTGCTCATTCTGGACGAACTCGGCGAAGCGATGCGCCGCGGCTTTGTGACGCGCGAGGATATGGAGGGGCTAATCGCGATAAAGCCCGCCACCACGGAACTCGTGCTCACCGGCCG
>DBEWTR010000319.1:0-6696 GCA_048205775.1 Collinsella sp.
AGGCCGGCACCACGGTGCTTCTGGTCGAGCAAAACGCGCAGATGGCGCTTTCTATCGCCACACGCGGTTACGTGCTCGAGACCGGCAAGATCACCATGACCGGCACCGGCCAAGAGCTCCTGCATGACGACAACGTCCGCAAAGCCTACCTCGGAGGCTAACCCACCTAACAAAAGGGGCGCTGACTATCTCAGTCAGCGCCCCTTTTTAAGTTGCGGTGAAATAGGGACTGAATACGGGCTCCAGAGGCCAAAAGAGTCCCTATTCCACCGCAACTTCATGGGGATGTGTGACAATGCCCGTCGGAAAACATCTGCTGTCTTTGGGGGTCTATCTATGCTGTACGAGTTTTGTGCCGAGAACTTTGAGCGGGTGCCGGCGGCTATCGATGCCGGTGCAAGGCGTATCGAGCTGTGCGACAACCTTGCCGTCGGTGGCACTACACCCTCGGCCGGTGTTATCAGCGCTACAGTCAGCTATGCTCACGAGCATGACGCGCGAGTGATGTGCATGATTCGCCCGCGTGGCGGTGACTTTCATTACGACCAAGACGAGCTGCGCATGATGGAGATGGACCTGGGCCTTGCCGTAAGCGCCGGCGTTGACGGCTTGGTCTTTGGCAGCTGCAAGCCCTGCGCTGGCGGATGGGCGCTCGACGAGCTTACGTTGGGCGCTCTCGTGATGGCCGCGGGCTGCGCGACCGAGGAATGCAAGCGTGAGCCCATCGACATCACCTTCCACATGGCGTTTGATCAGCTCTCGCCCGAGGCTCAGCTCGATGCGATTGATACACTTGCCGACTGCGGCGTTACGCGCATCCTCACGCATGGCGGCGCTGCCGGTACGTCGATCGAGGATAATTTCGATTACCTGGCTCGTTTAATCGAGTATGCGGGCGATCGTTTGACCATCCTTCCCGGCGGCGGCATCACTACGGCAAATCGCGACGCGGTCGCGGCGGCGCTAGGCGTCTCCGAGCTCCATGGCACCAAGATCGTGCCGCTGGAGGTATAACCCGTGGCGCTGGTATTTGACGTTCAGCAGGCGAGCGGTAAGCCCGACGATAATCGTCGCCCTGGCACCGCGTGCCCCTTTTGCGACACGGAGGGACTTGCCAACATCATCCAGCGCGATGGTGACTGTATCTGGCTCGAGAATAAGTTCAAGACCTTGCGGGCCACACGTCAGACCGTATTGATCGAGTCTGCCAATCACGACGCCGACCTGGTGACCTATGAACCGGATGAGCTGCATCATGTGATGCGGTTTGCCCTGGGCTGTTGGCAGCAGATGATCGATTCCCAACAGTACCGCAGTGTGCTCATGTACAAGAACAAGGGTCCGCTCTCGGGCGGTAGTCTCGTGCATCCGCACATGCAGATTGTGGGTTTGGAGCAGGAAGACGGCTACACTTCGCTGACTTCTGCCAATTTCGAAGGCATCAATGTCTGGCAACAGGGGAGGATCTCGGTCAATATCTCAACCGAACCGATCATGGGGTTCTTTGAGATCAACGTTTCAGCCCCGCAGGGAATCGCCGCCAGCGATGACACGAGAGACCAAGCCGAGGCGGATCTCTTCGCCGATGCAATCCAGGTAGCTCTGCGCTATATCTTGCACGAGCACCATGGCGGTCGTGCAGAGTCGTACAACCTGTTCTTCTATCACATGAGCGACCGAACCATTGCCAAGGCGCTTCCACGTTGGGTGGTTTCACCCTACTTTGTCGGGTATCGGCTGGCTCAGGTCAATGCTGAGACCACGCTCGATGTCGATGCGGAGCGACTCCGCGCACATCTGGAGGCGCTCACATCGTAAAGTGAGCGCCCGCACACTGCGGACGGTTTAGCGCGCCATTGCATCGCGGCCGGCCTCGACGCGCTTGCGCTGGGCGGCGCGCTCCTCGCCGGTCAGACGCTCAAAGAAGTGCCCGATAAGCGAGGCGAGCACCTGCTGAAACAACGTTCCACACATGACGGGAAACACAACTTCGCCCGGAAAGTATTGCGTGGCGATGACGGCGCCCGAAGAGATATTGCGCATGCCGCAGGTAAAGCACATGGTGGTCGTTTCGCTATATGGCAGATGCAGTGCGCGAGCGACCAGAATGCCGACGACAAAGCCGCTGATGGCGAAGACCAAAATAAAGAGGACGACTTCCAAGCGCACCGCGTTCATGTGCAGCACGTACTCGCTCATGGCGGTGGAGTTGGAGGCGATAACGCCCATCATCATGAACTTGCAGGCGGGCGAGAGCGCGGGGGAGAGTTTTTCGTGCCCCCATCCGCGCGTGAGCTCGTTGATCACGATGCCGAGAACGGCGGGGATGGCGATCATAAAGGCCATGTTCTGCATCATACTCGGCACGTCGATCGAGACGGTGGCGCCTAGCAGGAGCTTGAGCGTAAGCGGAATCGTCACAGGGGAGATGACCGAGGACGTCAGGATGATGGTGAGCGCGAGCGGGCCGTTGCCGCCGAACATGCTGATCCACATAAAAGCGGTGACTGCCACGGGCACACTGTATTCGAGCACGATGCCGCAGACAAGGTTGGGGTTGGAACCAAAGAACAACGATCCCATGGCATAGGCCGCGATGGGAATAAGCGCCGCCGAGACCAACAATGCCACAATCAGGTGCAGCGGACGGTGGAACACCTCGGCTACCTGGTGAAAGGTGTTGCTGAGCGCACCTTGGAACGTCATAAAGGCAAACAAGGTGGGAACGATGGGCTTGAGAACGCCGATCTGTTGAGGAAAGAGCACGCCGAGCGCCACGCAAATCGGAACGATGATTTGCATGTGCCCCGCGAGAAACTTGCCCAGTTCAACCCATTGCTTCATATGCTCTTGTGACTCCCTTTGCTCGTGAATCCGTTTTGACTGGATATGCTAGACGCTCACATGTGTCCGTGCGTCAGAAACGCTCGATTATTTCGAGGGTATTACCGGCATCGTTTACCGAAACCGCGGCGTGCTGCGGCGATTCGCGTCCGCGCCGCACGGTATAATAAATCCGTTCAACAGATCTGCCTGCCGAAGCGGGCATACACAGAGGACTCATCGCTATGAACCGTGAGAGGTATCGCGGCGACCTGCCCCTATCGGGGGTGGGTGCCTATGTCATCGCTTAAGACGACGCATCGCTGGGCGGTCGCTCAGCAAAACCCCGAGCTCGAAAAGGAGCTTTCGGCTGGTCTGGGCATTCCCGGGCTGGTGGCGCGCATTATGGTCGCGCACGGCATTGGCTCCATCAAAGAGGGCCAATTGTTTTTGACGCCTTCGCTCGATCGCGACTGGGCCGACCCACTCATTATCCCGGGCATGTCGGTCGTCGCCGACCGCGTCGAGCGTGCTATTCGCAACCACGAGCACATTGCAGTCTTTGGCGATTTTGACGTTGACGGTATTACGTCGACCTGCCTGTTGACCGAGGCGCTGCGCACGTTTGGCGCCGATGTCACGCCGTTTATTCCGCATCGCTTTGATGAGGGCTACGGTCTTTCGCGCGCGGCGCTCGACCGCGTTAACGAGCTCGCTCGCCCCCAGCTGATCGTGACCGTCGATAACGGCATTGCCGCCAAGGAAGAGGTTTCCTACCTGGAGAGCCTGGGGATCGATTTGGTGGTCACGGACCATCACGAGCCCTCCGACCAGGTGCCGCAGGGTGTGCCCCTGACTGACCCCAAGCTCGAGGACGAGGGCCCCTCGCGTGAGCTTGCCGGTGCCGGCGTGGCACTCAAGTTGGTGCAAGTCCTGGGCGAGCGTCTGGGCAAGCCGTCGTATTGGCGTTTGCTAATCGAGGTCGCGGCGCTGGGCACCGTGTCCGACATGATGCCGCTCACGCCCGAGAACCGCGCGCTGGTTGCCGAGGGCATCCAGCAGATGCGCGTAACCGCTCGCCCGGGCTATATCGCGCTTGCCGCGCTCGCCAAGGCGGACCTTTCGAGCATTACGGCGGATGGCCTGTCATTCTCGCTCATTCCCCGCTTAAACGCTGCCGGTCGCATGGCTGATCCCAAGCTGGCGCTCGACCTGCTGCTTGCCCGCGATCCCATCGAAGCAAGCGCACTGGCGGCTGAGCTCGAGGAAATCAACCGCCAGCGCCGTGAGATCGAGGCGGAGCTCACGCGCGATGCCATGGCAAAGGTCGAGGAGACCTATGACGGTGGACGCGTGATCGTCGTGGGCGGCGAAGGCTGGCACGAGGGCGTCAAGGGCATCGTGGCAAGCCGTCTGACCAACCGCTACCACGTGCCGGCGCTGCTGTTCTCGATCGAGGACGGTATCGCGCGCGGCTCTGGTCGCTCGGTGGGCAAAGTTAACCTGTTTGACGCCATCGAGCGCTGTTCCGACCTGATGATTCGTCGCGGCGGACATGCCGGTGCGGTGGGTGTGACCATCGAGGCATCCAAGCTCGATGAGTTCCGCCGTCGCCTTTCAGCCGTGTTGTCCGAGCTTCCCGCCGAGGACTTTGAGGACACCGACGAGGTTGCCGCCACGGTCGACCTTTCCGAATTGAATATCGAGACCATCGAGCAGATTTCCCGCCTTGAGCCGTTTGGCCAGGGTAATAAGGTGCCGCTGCTGGCTGCCGAGGGCGTGACGATGTGTGATCGCGCCGTGGTGGGTAAGACCGGCGAGCACATGCGCTTCGTGGCGACGGATGGCGCCGCGAGTGTGCCGGCCATCATGTTTCGTGTACCGCAGATCGACAAGCTTATCAATTGCGACAGCGCCGTCGACTTGGTGTTCGAGGCCGTTGCCGAGCATTGGCAGGGTCGTGTGAAGCCCAAGCTCATGGTCAAGGATGTTCTGGTCCGCGATACCACGCTGCCCAGCGTCGACGATCCGGCATGCGAGCTTCGTCGTGGCGTGCAGCCGGCGGATTCCGGCCTGCGCCTGGAGTCGCGCAAGCGCGAGACGCTCGCCCAGCTTTCTTATACCGAGCTGACACGCTCGCTTATCCATAGCTTTATCGGCTCGAACCAGCCGCACCGCGCGCAGGTCGAGGCGCTCGATGCCCTGGCCGATCACCAAAGTGTTCTGGCCGTTATGGGAACGGGGCGCGGCAAGTCGCTCATCTTCCATGTGCATGCCGCGCGCGAGGCGGTCCTTCGCGGGCGTGCGAGCATCTTTGTCTATCCGCTGCGTGCGCTCGTTGCCGACCAGGCCTATCACCTCTCGTCGACGATGGCAGCGCTTGGCATTGGCGTTGGCGTGCTGACCGGCGAGACCGTGGAGACCGCACGCGATGACGTGTTCGCCGGTCTAGCTTCGGGCCGCACCGGTATCGTGCTCACGACGCCCGAGTTCCTATCTATCCACCGTGACCGCTTCGCACGTTCGGGCCGCATCGGCTTTGTCGTTATCGACGAGGCGCACCATGCCGGCCTTGCCAAGGGCGGCGACCGCAGCGCCTATCTCGACATGCCCGATATCCTCAAAGCCCTGGGCGACCCGGTCGTTATGGCTGCGACGGCCACCGCGACGGCTCCGGTCGTGGCCGAGCTTGCCCGCATGCTGCCGATCACTCGCACGGTGGTCGACGAGACGGTGCGCGAGAACTTGCAGCTCGAGGATGACCGAGATCTTGCGAGCCGCGAGAACCGCCTGGTGTCAATCGTGGCGACGGGGGAAAAGACCGTCATCTACGTCAATTCACGCGACCAGTCCGTGGCGCTCGCCAAGACGTTGCGCAAACGTGTGCCCGATTGCGCAACCTATATCGCGTTCTATAACGCGGGGCTTGCGCGTTCTGATCGCCATCGCGTGGAGGAAGCATTCCGAGACGGAAGCCTCAGCTGCATCGTCTCGACATCTGCCTTTGGCGAGGGCGTCAACCTGCCCGATATCCGCCATGTCGTGCTCTATCACATGCCGTTTGGCGGCATTGAGTTTAACCAGATGAGCGGCCGCGCCGGTCGCGATGGCCAACCCGCCGTGATCCATCTGCTCTATTCGTCGCGCGACGCCCGCATTAACGAGCGCCTGCTCGACTGCTATGCGCCCGAGCGCGACGAGCTCGTCACGCTCTATCGCGCGCTGCAGACCATGTGGCGCTCCAACCGCGGCAAGACGGGGGACGATTCCTTTAGCGCGAGCGATATCGACATCGCGCAGATGTGCCTTGCCATCGATGCTCGCACGCCGGTCGACGAGCGTTCGGTGGAAAGCGGCCTGGGAATCTTCGAAGAGCTTGGTTTCTGTCGCGTTTCGGGGTTTGACGACACTCGTCGTATCGCGATGGCCGAAAACCCCGGCCGCGTGCAATTGAGCAGGTCAATTCGCTATTTGGAGGGCTTGCGCTCGCGCATGGAGTTCTCGGCTTTCCGGAGCTGGGCGCTCGATTCGTGCGCTTCTGATATGCTAGCCAAAGTTAACCGCCCGATCGTACCGCGGGCCTAGGGGAAGGGGACCTCGATGGATGCCGCAGCCCGTACCGCCCATGATTCCACCCTCCAGCCGTTTTCGGAGATGGAGCACTATAAGCATGCCGATGAGCTGCCGCCCGAGATTATGGCGGACAGCTACGACAAGCTGGAGCGCCTGTGCCTCAAATATATGAATGAGGACGACTTTTCTAAGGTTGAGCAGGCCTACTGATTTGCCGCCGAGAAGCACTGCAACCAAAAGCGCCGCTCGGGCGAGATGTACATTAACCATCCCGTCGAGGTTGCCATCATTTTGGCCGAT
>DBEWTR010000321.1:0-5394 GCA_048205775.1 Collinsella sp.
GGGCCGCTTTCTGAGTGCTCCGTCCAAGCACGCCAAAAAGGGTGGGCAGTCCGAGTAGCTAAAACAGCTGTATATACCGGGGAATACCGCCGAAGGGCGGCCGAGATACGTTCTTGGCCGCCCTTTTGTTTGTTGAACACATGATCGCTACGTCCGCGCCCGACTCAAACGGTCAGCAATCATCCGTGAACGATATTTGTTCAAAAAAGAACAAAGATAAACAAATAGTTGTTGCAGTTACTGTTCGAATGTGTTCAAATAAACATGAACAGTGAAGAACCGCACATTCAGATGCCCGGACCTGAACGCGATTCAACACTTCCAAACAGAAACTACGCACCTGCGTATCTCTCAAGGAGGATGTCATGAGGGTTGTAATCGCTTCCGATGCCGACGGTATGTCGATGAAGGAGTCCATCAAGGAGATGCTCATCGCCGACGGTCACGAGGTCGTCGACTATTCCGAGACCCCTGCCGCGGACTTTGTCGATTCCGCGACCGCCGTTGCCAAGGACCTGCTGGAGCACAAGGATTCCCAGGGCTTCGCATTCGATAAGTACGGCGTCGGCTCCTATATGGCCGCCGTCAAGATTAAGGGTATGGTCGTCGCCAACATTTCCGACGAGCGTTCCGCCTACATGACCCGCGAGCACAACGGCTCGCGCATGGTCACCATGGGCCCGGGCGTTGTGGGCACCGAGGTCGCCAAGAAGATCGCCCGCGAGTTCCTGCGTGCACAGTACGCCGGCGGCCGTCACCAGATCCGTGTCGACATGCTCAACAAGATGGCCTAACGAGAGCCACCGAGAACTCGAACTTCTACCTCAACTTGTGAATTCAGACGAAAGGACGTTCTGATGAAGAAGACCATCGCAATCGGTTGCGACCATATCGTTACGGACGAGAAGATCTATCTGGCCGACCGCCTGGAGCAGGCTGGCTACAAGGTGCTCGACTGCGGCACCTACAGCCACACCCGTACGCACTATCCCATCTACGGCAAGGCCGTGGGCGAGGCTGTTGCCAGCGGCAAGGCCGACTTTGGCGTGGCCCTGTGCGGCACCGGCATTGGCATCACCAACGCCGTCAACAAGGTTCCCGGCGCCCGCTGCGCCCTGGTCCGCGACATGACCTCTGCTCTGTACGCTCGTCGCGAGCTCAACGCCAACATCGTGGGCTTTGGCGGCAAGATCACCGGCGAGTTCCTGATGGCCGATATCATGCTTGCCTTCCTGGAGGAGCCCTACGAGAAGACCCCCGAGCACGATGCCCTGATCGCCAAGATCGATGCCTGCAATAAGGCCGACGCCGAGGCTCAGGCTGACCCGCACTTCTTTGACGAGTTCCTCGAGAAGTGGGACCGCGGCGAGTACCACGACTAAGGAGGTTACGCGGTTTTACCAAACCGCGTAACGGGTCGACGCTGCGCGCCGCCCAGGCACCCCATCTCGCCGCTCAAACCGTCGCTCGCGGACATGAAGTACGCGTCGCTCCTCTTTCGCGGCGACCTGGGGCACCTGAGCGCCGCTCGCTGACGTTTGAGTGACCTGTGAGATCGCCCCTGTTGTTGCGAAGTGTTCTGGTACGGCGAGCTGCTCCGATAACACGTTTGCTTGCTTGGCTTGAGTGCTTCGCTCTTGGCTGTACTTGGCGATTTGAAGCTTTTCAATTGACGGCTCGCGTTTCTGTGAGGGGGCGCGGGCCGGTTTTCTATCAGCCCTATTGACTTGGCGGGCTGTCGTAAGAAAGGGAAGGCTCCTATGGAGTTTGTTCTTGATAACGGTTCTATCCGCGTAGCACTGAGCACGGCGGGCGGGTCGTTCACTTCTATTGCGGCCAACGGCCGTGAGTACCTGTGGCAGGGTGACCCGGCGGTGTGGTCGGGCCAGGCACCCATTTGTTTCCCGATCTGCGGCGGCCTTCGTGACGGTCGCGCAATGACCATGGGCGGCCGCGAGGTCAAGCTTGCCCGTCACGGCTTTGCTCGCAAACAGGAGTGGAAGCTCGAGGAGCAGGG
This sequence comes from Collinsella sp., assembly GCA_048205775.1. Classification (GTDB taxonomy): domain Bacteria; phylum Actinomycetota; class Coriobacteriia; order Coriobacteriales; family Coriobacteriaceae; genus Collinsella. Next base: position 2,018 of record DBEWTR010000321.1, read on the forward strand.
CGACAACATGGTCGCGCTGAGCCTAAGCTCTGCCGACCATGCCGAGTTGCTCGAGCAGTACCCGTATCCGTTTAAGATCGTTGCTCGTTACACGATCGATTCGGAAAAGGTGGCCGTGTCGTACGAGGTGACCAATGAGGGCACCGAGGACATGCCGTTTTTTGTGGGCGGCCACCCCGGCTTTAAGTGCCCGCTCGACGAGGGCGAGTCCTATGACGATTATGAGCTTCGTTTTGAGCAGCGTGAGGCCACCGAGCTCTGTACTGCCGTTCCCTCGACGGGCCTGATTGATGTTGAGCATCGCAGCAAGAACCCCATGATCGGCCATGACCTGCCGTTTACCCACGAACTCTTCGACTTCGCGGAGACCATCTTTGACGTGCTCGAGAGCCGCGTGGTTACGTTGACCAAGAAAACCGAGGGCAAGGGCGTGCGCCTGACGTTTCCCGATATGCCGTACCTGATTGTGTGGAGCAAGCCCGAGGGTGACTTTGTGGCCGTGGAACCGTGGGGCGGCCTGTCCACCTGCTCCGACGAGGACGATAGTCTGGAGCACAAGCGCGGCTGCCTGGTGGCCAAGCCGGGGGAGACCGTTACCCGCGGCTTTGAGATCGAGATCCTTTAACGAGCTATCGTATGTTTGGGGCTGCGCGTGCCGTGCCCCGGAAACAGGAGTTCAATATGATTCTGACCGTTACCATGAACCCGTCGATTGATACGCGCTATCAGCTCGACAAGCTGATCATCGACGACGTGAACCGTGTGACGCCCGAAAAGACCGCTGGCGGCAAGGGCCTCAACGTGAGCCGTGTGCTGCTGCAGTTGGGCGACGATGTGCTCGCGACCGGTCTGCTCGGCGGACACATGGGTGCCTATATGGCCGAGCTTATGGATGCCGACGGCGTCAAGAACGACTTTGTGCCCATCGCCGGTGAGACGCGCATTTGCCTGAATATTCTGCACGAGGGTAATCAGACCGAGCTGCTGGAGAGCGGCCCGCAGATCGCCCCGGCCGAGCTCGAGGCCTTTACGGCCAAGTTTGCCGAGCTTGCAGCGAAGGCGGACGTCGTGACGCTTTCGGGCTCGCTGCCGCGTGGCGTCGATGCTGGTTACTATGCCGAGCTCGTCAAGATCGCCGAGGAGGCGGGCGCCAAGGTGCTGCTCGACACCTCGGGTGCATCGCTGGAGGCCGCGCTGGAGTCCGACGCTAAGCCTGAGCTCGTAAAGCCCAACCTGACCGAGATTAACGGCCTGCTGGGTACGTCCTTTACGACCGATGATGTCGATGCCCTGCGCGAGGCGCTTGCCGCCGATGACCGTTTTGCCGGTATTCCCTGGGTTGTCGTTTCGATGGGCGCTGCCGGTTCGGTGGGCTTCCATGAGGGCCGTGCGTTCCGTGCCAAGACGCCCGCGATTGCGGCTGTGAACGCGACGGGTTCCGGCGACTCGACCATCGCCGGCTTTGCGCATGCCATTGCTGCTGGTGCCGACGACGTCACGGTGCTCAAGACCGCCAATACCTGCGGCAAGCTCAACGCCATGGATCCCAAGACCGGTCACCTGGTCATGGACCGCTGGGACGAGATCTACAACAACGTTGAAGTAACGGAGCTTTAGGGTTACGCGGTTTTACCAAACCGCGTAACGGCTTGACGCTGCGCGGGCCGCATTTGGACAATCTGACGTTCAACTTCAAGGGCGCGACCAGAAGGTCCGCGCCCTTTCGTTTCACGTCACCTTGTCTCAAATGCGGCCCGCTCGCTGCCGTTGCCAAAACATCGGCGTTGCCTTGCTTCGGGAATGCGGCAGATAGAGACGTTCCTTTTTTGCCGGCAGTTTGGGACACTCCTTACGGGGCACCCCCTCCACAGCGCCTATGCCAGCTTGTCGATTTGCCCAATCTCCCAGAGCGGAATATTGACGAGCGTGCCTTCGTCTCTATATGCCGCTAACGATGTTCTCACGCAGCGCTCGAGCTTGAACTTCTCGCAGGCAATCCTCAGGCTCTTTGCTTTGAGATTCTCTGCCGCCTTGACCTCGAGCGGAAGCACGGTCCCCGCATGGTCGACGGCAAAGTCAGTCTCTGCATTGCCGGAGGAGGATGACCAATACGCGGGAGTATTGCCTTGGAGCAAAAGCTCCTGTGCGACGTATTGCTCGGTCAGCGAGCCTTTGAACTCCGTAAAAACAGCGGGCCCGTTCAGAACAATGGCTGGCGTGAGGCCGGAGAGTGCTCCGAGGATGCCGGTGTCGATGCAGAACAGCTTGAAGCCCGAGAGATCCTCGTAGCTTGTGAGCGGTGCTCTTAGGGCGGAAACACGTGGTACCTTATGAACGATTCCATAGTCCATGAGCCACTGGAGGCTTTCCTCAAAATCGCGTGCGCGCGCCCCGGGACGAAGCGCGCCGTAGACGAACTTCTTGTTTTCCTTTGCGAGCTGGCCGGGAAGGGATTTCCAAACCAGCCTCATGCGCTCGACGATGCGGGCTGGCGCATGCTTGCCAAAATCGGATTCATAAGCTTCGATGATTTGCTGCTGAAGCCTGCGGGCCTCGATGAAATCGTGGGAGGCGGCGAAAGCGGAGACAACTTCTGGCATGCCACCGACAACGAGGTATTCCTTGAGCAGGCGCTCGAGCTTTTCGGAAACATTCGCCAGCAGGTCCATGTCTGCGGCAAGGATGGCATCTGCGAGCGGATCGCCATCGACGGCACGAACGAACTCGACAAACCCCATGGGGCGCATGGTAAGCTGGTCGATCTTGCCGACGGGGAACGACTCGTTTTCGCGTCGGAGCGCGAGCCCCATATAGGAGCCGGCTGCCATGATATGGTATTCCGGCGCCAGCTCGTTGAAGTATTTGAGCGAGGTGATGCCACGCGGTGCCTCTTGGATTTCGTCGAAGATGATGAGCGTGTCTGTCGGCGTTATGGTCTGGCCGCGCAGGAGCTCTATCTGGGAGATGATGCGTTTGGGGTCAAGGCTTCCGTCGAACAGCGAACGTGCGCCCGGTTCGAGCATAAAGTCAAAACGGATGACGTTTTGATACTGCTGGCCTGCGAATTCGTTGAGAAGCCAGGTTTTTCCCGTCTGGCGGGCCCCCTTAAGCAGGAGGGGCTTGCGGTTTGCCCTAGATTTCCAAGCGATGAGTTCGTCCATTAGCTGTCGCTGCATACTGCCCCCTAACGATCATGGTTAGTATAAGACCGTCTTGGTCTTTCCATCGAAAAATGTGGGAGTAAACCACGTTTTTCCATCGAATAATGTGGGAGGTAACCACGTTTTTCCATCGAATAATGTGGGGTTTAGGTCGGCACCTGGGGCGCTCCTTCTCTGCCGGCAGTTTGGAACACTCCTTGTTTTGGTGCAAATTAG
>DBEWTR010000322.1:0-2865 GCA_048205775.1 Collinsella sp.
TCGTCGCCTTTGCTGGACTTATAGAAGTGCGGTGTCATCATCACGCCGCCGTTGGCGATGCCGCCCACGGCACGTGCGATCTCAATCGGCGAGACGGACAGTGCCTGTCCAAAGCTCATCGAGCCCAGCGTGGCGCCGTCATACTGGTCACGCTCCTTGACGATACCCAGGCTCTCTCCCGGAAAATCGACACCCGAGCTGTGACCGATGCCCCACTTGTCCACATAGGCGGCAAAGTCGTCGGCACCGATCTTGCGCCCCACTAGGACAAAGCCCACGTTGGACGAACGGCGCATCATCTCGCGCACATCCATGGTCATGGCATAGTCGCGCTTGTCGGCATCGGTGACGGTATCGTCGCCCACCTTGATGCTCGCCGGCACCTCAAACGACGTACTCGATCGCACGACGCCCAAGTCGAAGCCGGCGCCCGCCACGAGCGTCTTAAAGACCGAGCCGGGCTCGTAGGCGTCGGTGACCAGGCGCAGATTCATATCCTCGGTCTTGGCATTCTCCAGATCGGTCTGGTCGTAGGTCGGGTACGAGCAGGCTGCCAAAATCTCGCCTGTCGTAGGATCGGTGACCAGCGCCGAGCCGTTCTTGGCCTTAGTCTTCTCAACTGCCTCTGCCAGGGCATCCTCGGCCGCACGCTGGATATTGACGTCGAGCGTCGTCACGATATCAACGCCGTCGACCGCGGCCACCTTTTTATAGGCACCGCCCGCGATATAGCTGCCGTCCCTCGCGCGCTCGCGTACGAGAGAACCGTTCGTGCCGGTCAGAAGCTTGTTGTATTGCTTTTCGAGACCCGTCAAGCCGTCGTTGTCCACATTCACTACACCCAGCACCTGCGATGCCAGGTTGCCGTAGGGGTACACGCGCTTCATGGCCTGCTCAAAGAGCACGCCTGGCAGGTTCTTCTTCTCCAGCGCCGCGACATCGTCCTCGTCCACCTGGCGTTTGATATACACCCAGGTGCCATCCGACTCAACGAGCTCGCGACAGGTCTTTTTATCGATTCCCGTAGCTTTGACCAGCGCTGACACCGTCTTGTCAACGTCCTCGATAAGCTGAGGATTCACGGCGATGTTGCGGCATTCGACCGACGACGTCAGCACGTTGCCGTTACGGTCGTAGATGGTACCGCGCTTGGCATACAGCGTCTGCGCAAGCAAGCGACGTGCATCGGCGCGGTCGCGTAACTTATCGGCTTCCACGATTTGATAGTCGGCAAGGCGAAGGGCGCCCAAACCCAAGCCAAGCCCGATGAAGCCCATGACAGCTTTGCGCCGGGGCAGCGGCGTGCCCGTGAGCCATTCGGTCGACGAGCTCTTGCGCGGTCTGGTGTTATGCATCTGAGGACTACTCGAGCCACGGAGACGCGACGCGGGGTCGTTGCCATAGGACGGCCTCGCGTTGTAAGATGGCCGACCCGTTCCTTGATAACCAGAACGTCCCCGCGATGAGGGACGTCCAGAACCGCGACCCCCGTCGGAGCCGCGGCGATAGTCATTTGTCATACTCAGCTACCGTCTTGTTACTGAGCGGTCGCGGTCGAGCTAGCGCCCGCGGCTGCATCCTGCGAAAAATCAAGTGTAACGCTCTCGCTGGGCTCCACCATGCCATAAGCGCCCGCAAGGTCGCGAATGCGTGTGTCGGCACCATAGACCGAATGCATGACCTCCAGGTCGGAGCTCTCGTCGGTCGCCTTCTCGAGCGTGTTGGTAAGCGCGGCGTTGCTGTTGAGCACCTGGGCCGTAATGCCGGCGAGCGCCACACGGGCGACACCGATCGTCATGAAGATGGCCGCAATGATGCAAAACGTTTTAAGAACGCTCATGAAAACCGGGCTTACCGCCTGGTTTGCCTGACGGCCCGCGCCTGTGTAGACATCAAAGCGCGGTGTGCGCTGCTCGCGGGGAGCAACGGGGGCCTGCGGTGCCTCACGATAGGCGGGCATGGCGTTCATATCATAGGCGAGTGCTGCGTTTGAAGTGTTGTAGCCCATGATATGCCGCCTCCCATCCCGAGTACGTTGGTAGTGTGTTTAAGCTTCGTTTGTGGTACGAGCGGGAGGTCCAATATCGCGCAGTCGCGTCTACAGACGCTGCGCCACGCGGATCTTGGCTGATCTCGCCCGAGGGTTGCGCGCAACCTCATCGGGTTGGGCAACCAGGGGTTTGCGGGTGATGACCTTGAGTATCGGCACGTTGCCGCACACGCACACCGGAATCTCCGGCGGACACGTGCACCCCTGGCTCATCTCCTTAAAGTGGTTCTTTACGATACGGTCCTCGAGCGAGTGATACGAGATGACGCAGATGCGTCCGCCCGGGTTGAGCCACCTTGTGGCGGCGTCAAGCCCTCGCTCGAGCACATCGAGTTCGTGATTGACCTCGATGCGAATGGCCTGGAAACTTTTCTTGGCTGGGTGCCCGCCATGCCGACGAGCGGCAGCGGGGATACCAGCCTTGATGATCTCGACAAACTGGCCGGTGGTTTCGATCGGCTCATGCTCGCGGCGGCGCACGATCTCGCGCGCGATCTGCGAGGCGAACTTCTCTTCGCCGTAGACGCGTAGAATCCGGGCGAGGTCGTGTTCGTTATAGGTGTTGATGACCTCAGCTGCGTTTAAGGTGTTGTTACCCGGATCCATCCGCATGTCCAATGGGGCGTCCTCGTTGTACGAAAAGCCCCTGCCAGGGATATCGAGTTGCGGCGACGAAACGCCCAAGTCGAACAGGAAGCCATCGACCCCGGGCACCTCGGCCGAGCAAAGCAGCTCGTCCAAGTCGCCGAAGTTGCCCTTCAGCAGCTGGTGCGGTACGCCGGGAACCTCGCGGTCCAGACGGGCGCCAGCGGCCT
>DBEWTR010000326.1:0-6366 GCA_048205775.1 Collinsella sp.
TGGCCGCCTTCCTGGCCTCGACATCATGCTTCACCCTCAAATCAACGCGCATAAAGAAAGCCTCCCATTTCTCATGTCCAAGAAATGGGAGGCAGTTCATCAGTCTACCAGTGGGCTTTTCGGTGTGTTGGAAAATCTCGGCATTGCATGGCGCTACACGCGCGTCGTATCCTTGGGGCTCATGGTCATGCTCTGGAAGCGATTCTCCATAAAGTCATTATCGAAGTACTTGCCGTAGAACTGCGCGACGGGAATATCCGGCTCCGTGCCGTTGACGCGCTGGTACCAGTAGTCGAGCGACTGCAGTGTCATAACGCCATCGACCAGCATAATGATGGTGAAGATGACGGTAGCCGAGTAGCGGCTCTTCCACGGAATCATGTTGATGAGCTTGAGCAGCCTCGGCAGCAGCAGCTTGATCCAGATGAGGCCACCCAGGCCCCACAGACAGGCGAAGCCCGTGCAGGTGCGTCCGCCCGTGAGGACCACGAGCGGGTCGGGCATACCGAACAGCGTTATGTGCGAGTAGCTCCACGAGACCACGCCAAACGCGGTCTGCATAAACCAGCCCACGAACACCTCAAAGCTGGCGCCGAGCAGGGCGCTCACCAGGAAAATGATGATGGGGTTCTTTTTATAGAAGCGGTTGAGCACCATGGTCATGAGCACGGCACCAAAGCCGTAGATGGGGCTGAAGGGGCCAAACAGCATACCGGCGCGGTCCTGGTAGACACCCGGATCGTTGACGGTCATATGCCAGATATCCTCCAGGACCAGGCCGAGCACGCAGCAGACAAAGAATACCCAGAACAGGTTGAAGTAGTTGAGCTTGATGTAGCCCTCGCCGGTTTCATCGCGCCCGAGCATGCCCTCGGCGGCGGCGTCGCGGTCGAGCATCTCCTGCAGGCGGCGCTGCAGCTCGCGCTCCTGGCGCAGTGTGGGGTCGACGGTGGCCGAAAGCGCGACGAGGATGCCGAGCTGGATGGCAGGGCGCAGCAAGAAGGGCCCGATGCCCTGGAGCATCACGTCAACCAAAAGCTCGACGACGGTAAACGCGATAAGGATATAGGACAGACGGGCGGCATTGCGGCGCTGGTTCTTGATGAGGTCCAGGCCAAAGATGATCAAGATGACGGCACTGGCAGCCGAGAGCATGATGCCGGCGACAATCAGTCCGACCGCGACGAGCGTGTTGTCGCCGAGCTTGGCGGCGGCGTTGCCGTTGATGAGTGCGGTGATGACCTGCCACATAAAGGCGCCGACCGACGGGAGCGTGCCCACGCCGGACAGGATGCACAGGACGGCGTATACCTTAATGATGAGGGGGATCTTCTTGACCTCCGTGGCGCTGGGGACGCTGGGGTCGAGTTCGTTTCGATCCATACATAACCTTTCTCGTTTTGCTGTAGGTACAAGGATACGCCGCCGACCTGCCAAAAGACAGGACGAACGTCCCAATTGCAACAATGTAAGTCCTAACGGCGGGCGAAGCGTGGCGTAGTGAGGGTCGGCGTGGCACTGCCACCCACGTCGTGAAGCCAAATAAATGTTTGGCAACAAAACTGATTATTAGCTCGGTGGGCTTTTAAAAAGCGCTGCTCATGCGCTGGGGAGCGCGTCGCGCCGTGCGTATAATAAGGCGGGTAACGCCAAAATACGAGGCTCTGAGGGGATGCCATGTCTCAAGAAACCATCCGCGCGGCCGAGCGCGCCGCGGGACAGGTGAAGACCATGTCGACGTATGATTCGGACTCCGACCAGCTGCATGAGGAATGTGGCATTTTCGGCGTATGGGCGCCCGATCGCGATGTGGCTCGACTGACGTACTTTGGCCTGCGTGCGCTGCAGCACCGTGGCCAGGAATCGGCGGGAATCGCCGTGGGTGACGGCGGCACGGTTATGGTCCGCAAGGATCTGGGCCTGCTCGACCGTGTGTTCTCCAACGCCGACCTGTCGACGCTCTCCGGCCAGCTGGCCGTGGGCCACGTGCGCTATGGCACCGCCGGCGCCAAGAGCTGGGAAGCCTCGCAGCCGCATCTTTCCACCATCAACAGCGTCATTATCGCGCTTGCTCACAACGGCACTCTGGTCAACACCGACGAGCTGCGCCGCCAGCTGATCGAGCTGGGCGTGCCGTTCCTCTCCAATTCGGATTCCGAGGTCGCGACCAAGCTTATCGGCTACTTTACCCAGCGCACGGGTCATCTGCGCGAGGGCATTCGCAAGACCATGGAGCTCGTGCGCGGCGGCTACGCCATGACGCTCATCAACGAGCAGGCGCTCTACGCATTCCGCGATCCGCACGGCATTCGCCCGCTCGTGCTGGGCAAGCTGGTGGACGAAGGTCTGGACCAGGCCGATGCCGCTTCTGTTTCGCAGCTGCCCTCGCAAGACGGTGCCTCGACGGTCGACTCCGCCGTCCGTGTTACGCGCGCCGGCGGCTGGGTCGTTGCCTCCGAGACGTGCGCGCTCGACATCGTGGGCGCCGAGTACGTCCGTGACGTCCGTCCCGGCGAGATTTTGCGCATCAGCGCCGAGGGTCTGGTATCCGAGCAGGGCGTGCCTGCCGCCGAAGAGCCCGCAAACTGCATCTTTGAGCAGGTCTACTTTGCCCGCCCCGACTCCATCATGAACGGCAAGAGCGTCTATGCCTGCCGTTACGACATGGGTCGTCAGCTGGCACACGAAGAGCCCGTCGAGGCCGACCTGGTCATCGGCGTGCCCGACTCCGGCCTGCCGCCTGCGGAGGGCTATTCGCACGAGAGCGGCATTCCCTTTGGCGAGGGCCTCATCAAGAACCGTTACGTGGGCCGTACGTTTATCGAGCCTACGCAGGAGTTGCGCGCCATGGGCGTGCGCATGAAGCTTAACCCGCTGCGCGACAACATCGAGGGCAAGCGCCTGGTCGTCATCGACGACTCCATCGTGCGCGGCACCACCATGGTGCAGCTCGTCAAGATGCTGCGCAACGCTGGCGCCAAGGAGATTCATATCCGCATCAACTCGCCCGAGGTCATCTGGCCATGCTTCTACGGTATCGATACCGACGTGCAGTCGCAGCTTATCAGCGCCAACAAGACGGTCGACGAGATTTGCGAGTATATCGGCGCCGATTCGCTGGCCTTCCTTTCGGTCGAGGGCCTGCTTAAGGTCATGCCCAAAGGCGGTTACTGCGATGCGTGCTTTACCGGCCGCTACCCCGTGGCGATTCCCGAGAGCTTTGGCCGCGACAAGTTCATGGAGGGCTTTAAGCCCCGCAACCTGGACAAGCCGCTGCATGTTGATGACGACGCCGTGGTCGAGAAATACGACGACCGCAGTTGGGAAGAGGAGCACGGCGAGGCCTAAAACCTGCCATGTAGGGACAGGTTTATTTTGGTAGGTTTTACCTGCTGTTTTGTTGATATGGCGGCGCGTGCTGTTATGGCGCGCGCCGAAATGAACGCAACTATGAGCACCGTTTGGCGTCCGCGCGGCGCCACGGTAGTGGGAGAGGAAGGCTCAGATGAGCGACAGCAAGCATGTGACGTATGAGGATGCCGGCGTCGATACCGCTGAGGGCGGCCGCGCCGTCGACGCTATTAAGCAAATGGTTAAGGACACCAACCGTCCCGAGGTCATCGGCGGCATCGGTGGCTTCGGTGGCTTATTCTCGGCCGCCGCGCTTAAGGATATGGAAGACCCGATTCTGATTAGCGGTACCGACGGCGTGGGCACCAAGCTCGTGCTCGCCCAGATCATGGACCGTCACGAGACGGTGGGCCAGGATCTGGTCGCCATGTGCGTCAATGACATTTTGGCTTCGGGCGCCGAGCCGCTGTTCTTCCTGGATTACGTTGCCATCGGTCACATTGAGGCCGAGCACATGGCAAAGATCATCAAGGGCGTTGCCGACGGCTGCAAGCTCGCGGGCTGCGCGCTCGTGGGCGGCGAGATGGCCGAGCACCCGGGCGTCATGGCTCCGGCCGACTACGACCTCGCTGGCTTTACCGTGGGCGTCGTCGACCGCCCCAAGATGCTCGATCCCGCCAACGTCCGCCCCGGCGATGTGATCCTGGGCCTGCCTTCCACCGGCGTGCACTCCAACGGCTACTCGCTCGTGCGTAAAGTCATCGGCGTCGACGGCATTAAGCCGGGCACGCCCGAGGCCGCCGCTAAGGCCGAGGAGCTGAGCCGTCCGCTCGAGGAACTCGGCGGCGCATCGCTGGCAGACGCCCTGCTGGCTCCCACGCGCATCTACGTCAAGCCGATTCTGGAGCTGCTCCGCGGTGGCGCCAACGTGCACGCCATCGCCCACATCACTGGCGGCGGTATTACCGAGAACCTCAACCGTGCACTCGCCGACGACGTCGACGCCGTGGTCACCCGCAACGGCGCCGAGATGGGTTGGGACGTTCCGCCCGTCATCACCTACGTGTCGCGCCAGGCCGAGCTCGCGCCCAACGAGGCATGCAAGACCTTCAACATGGGCGTTGGCCTGTGCCTGATCGTCGCCCCCGAGGACGAGGCCGCGGTTACCGAGGCCCTGGTCGCGCTGGGCGAGAAGCCGTTCCGCGTGGGCGAGTGCGTCGAGGGCTCCGGTAAGGTCGTGTACTCCGATGAGCGCTAACGAGCAGATGGCTGCCGCCGAGGGCCTGGACTTTGTGCCCTATACCCGTCCGACTGGCACCGATACGGCCGAGCCGCTTAAGATCGGTGTGCTCATCAGCGGTTCGGGTACCAACCTGCAAGCGCTGATCGATCTGATTGCCGCCGGCAAGCTCAACGCCTCTATTGAGCTTGTGGTGTCGAGCCGTCCTTCGGCTAGGGGTTTGCAGCGCGCTGAGCGTGCGGGCATCCAGACGCTCACGCTGTCCAAGGATGTCTATGCCGACCCTATTGCCGCCGATGAGATTATCGCGCACGAGCTGCTCGAGCGCGGCTGCGAGTATGTGGTCATGGCCGGCTACATGCGCATGGTGCACACGCCGCTGCTGGCAGCGTTTCCCAATCGCGTGGTCAACCTACACCCGGCGCTGCTGCCGAGCTTTACCGGCGCCCATGCGATTGACGATGCGTTTGCTCGCGGCGTCAAGGTAACCGGTGTGACCGTGCATTTTGCCAACGAAATCTACGACAACGGCCCCATCATCGCCCAGCGCGCGCTGGCCGTTGAGGAAGGCTGGGACGTCGACACGCTCGAGGAGCACATCCACGCGATTGAGCATGTGCTGTATCCCGAGGTTGTTCAGATGCTCGCCGACGGCCGCGTCCACGTGCTGGAGAGCGGCAAGGTCGCAATTGATGCAGCGCGCTAGCGCGTGCAAACGGGTCACCTAGGTTTCTCTGAGGCGTAAACGACTATAAAGCCGATTGGGGCATATGGAATCACATGTGCCCCAATCGGCTTTTACTATCTCTTTGACTTCGGGCTCCTGATAACGTGACGGGTGGGACTTCGGAAAATGAGGGCGGTTGGCCGCGAGCATGATATGGATATCAGCGGCGATTTCTCCATCTCGGCAAAAAATGGCTTCAAGTTGAGCATCGGCTCGGACTTCGAGGGGGCGGACCTGTTCAGCGAAAATTCTTACACTGACACTCATGCCATGAGCCAGGATAACTAGCCGGTATAGGGTCACTTGAGTGGGTATGCGTCTGTTCAAGCGGTCCATTGGCTTGCTTAAGAAATGGTTAAACTACGTAGCGTACAGCACGTGAGTAACTTACGACTCAGTGAGACTAAAGGGAATCGGAGAAGAAAGCCCATGTTTTGCCCCAAATGCGGTAGCAAGATCAGTGACGATGCGCGGTACTGTACCGAATGCGGGCTGCCCTTGGAAGGACTCTCGGGTAAAACTGCGGCCGAGGAAGGGTCCGGCGCCGAGCCGCTGGCGCGAGAATCCTCGTCCGCTGAAGTCATGTTGGAGTCTGCAAATACCGAAACGGACTCTGCGATAGGATCCGCGAATGTCGAGTCCACAGCAGAACCGAGTCCCGAGCCGGTCTCGAAGACCGCGGGTAGCGGTCACTCCCAGATGTACAACCTCTTTATGCAACGCTGTCAGGTCGGTAACCGCCTGGTGCCGCAGTTTGCTATCATGATCGCCGCATTTATCGCCGCGGCAGGCATCGCTTACGCTGCTTTCATTCTCTACAAGAACGTCATCGAGCCCAATCTCCAGCAGCAATCCGTGCAACAGGAGCAAGCGACCGAAAGACCCAAGAAGGACGAGGGGGCGGCCGAAGAAGTTGTCTATACGTTGGAGGCAAAGTCATTGACGGTGTCTGCTCCGGTCGACCCTATGCTCAATCAGGGCGAGCTGACTGACATGGAATGGTCCTATCCGCAACTTAAGAGCTCCGCCAAAGACGACGTCGCAGACA
>DBEWTR010000231.1:0-2468 GCA_048205775.1 Collinsella sp.
TTCAAGCGACGTCACCGTTCCCGACCTCATGGCCAACGTGCGCATCACCGCCCCCGTTCTGTCCATCGTCAAGGGTCCGCAGACGGGTGCCGCTTTTGAGCTCGAGGACGACGTGACCACTATCGGCCGCGATCCTGCAAACGGCATCTTCCTCAACGACATGACCGTTTCCCGCAGCCACGCGCGCATTATTCGCGAGGGCCTAGGCGCTCGCATCGAGGACTTAGGTTCGCTCAATGGCACCTGGGTCGACGGTGCCATCGTCAATGCAGCCCCGCTGCACGACGGTTCTTCCGTCCAGATCGGTACGTTTACGCTCATCTACCACGAGAGCACGCCGGAGCGCATCGAAACCGGTGAGTAGGGCATGGCCGAACGCAACTATCTGAGTATCGGCCAAGTCGTCAACCTACTTCGAGGCGCATACCCCGATCTTTCGAACTCAAAAATTAGATTTCTAGAGGATGAGGGGCTCATTACCCCTCATCGTACGCCAAAGGGATACCGTCAGTACTCCAAGGAGGACGTTGATCGCCTGGAGGTCATTCTGCACCTGCAGAAGACCCGCTATATGCCACTCAACGTGATTAAGCAGCGCTTGGAAAACGCCACGGACCTGTCAACGCTCGCCTACGAGGTGGGCTTGCTGTCCGATGTTCCGCTCAAGACGGAGCCCAAGGAGACTAAGCAAAAGCTGCATCCCATCGAGACCATTCCCGATATGCTGGGCGTCGAGATTTCGTTTATCCGCTCGCTCGCCGAAAACGACCTCATTCGCATCATCAAAAGCCCGCAGAACCGCGAGCTCGTCGATGGTCGCGATTTTCCGATCATCCGTTACTGCTCCGAGCTGTCGCGCTTCCATATCGAGCCACGCAACCTGCGTCAGTACGTGTCTTCCGCTAACCGCGAGTCCTCGATGTTTGAGCAGGTGCTCGTGAGCATGCTCGGAATGGATACCTCCGATGACGAGCGCGACGCCAAGCTCGAGCGTGCGTTTAAGAAGCTTCACGACCTGACGGAGGGCGTGCACACCGCGCTGCTCAAGAACCGCGTTTTTGAGTCGCTCAACGCCGTGGTCGAGGACGCCGACATCGATGCACTCGATGAGGAAATCACGCGTTCCGAGTCCACCAAGGCCAAAAACGAAGAGCCAGCCGCGCCTGTTTCGCACGAGGATTCTCTCGTAAAGCCGCTCAAAGTCGTCGCCCCTTCGCAATCCGGCGCCGCCACCGCGGGCAAATAACCGCTGCTGAAATTTCGGCAATCCATGAAAGGTCACGCCATGTATGACTTCGAATCTCATATCGTCGATATTCCCGACTATCCCGAACCCGGAGTCGTATTTAAGGACATCACGCCACTCTTTGGCAATCCCGAGGCTCTCAAAGCCATGACCGATGCCCTCGCCGAGCACTTTGCCGGCATGGGAATCACCAAGGTCGTGGGTCCCGAGGCTCGCGGCTTTATGGTTGGCGTACCGGTGGCTGTAGCCCTTGGCGCCGGCTTTGTTCCCGCACGTAAACCGGGAAAGCTGCCGCGCGAGACCGTGAGCCAGAGCTACGAGCTCGAGTACGGCACCGATTCAATTGAGATCCATGCCGACGCTATCAGCTCTAAAGATACCGTGTTGATTCTGGACGACTTGGTCGCGACGGGCGGAACCGTCGAGGCAACAGGTAAACTGGTGCGAGATATGGGCGCAAAGCTTGTCGGTTATGGTTGTATCCTTGAGCTTGCGTTTCTCAACCCGCGCGAGAAGCTCACGCCGTCTGATGACGATGTGGAGCTCTTTAGCCTGGTGACGGTGGACTAGCCGTTACCCTTAGTTACTGGAAAGGAAGCTACATGCGCACAGCAAACACGCACAAAAACATGGCACGCTGCGCTGCTACGGCAACCCTCGCTTGTGTTTTGGGCTTGGGCCTCGCGGCTCCTGCCTACGCCGATACCGCATCCGACCTTGCCGCTGCTCGTACGAAGCTCGAGCAGATCGGTACCCAAGCCCAGCAGATTTACGATGAACTCGCCACGCAGACGCAGGCGCTCGATCAGACTGCTGGCGAGATCACGCAAAAGCAGCAAGAGATCGCCGATGGTCAGGCCAAGCTCTCGACCTATGTCGCCGGCGAGTACAAAACCGGCGGTCTGAGCCTGCTTCAGGTTCTGACGGGCGTCGATGACCTGAGCGATATGCTCAACCGTCTGTTCTACTACGGCAAAGTTTCCGATAAGCAGGCTCAGACCATTCAAGAGGTCAAGGAGCTCAAACAGCAGCTCACCGATAAGCAGGCCGAGCAGGAAAAGAACGTCGCCACCACGCAAAAGAAGGTCGACGAGCTTAACGCCCAGCAGGCTGAAGCACAGAACGTCGTAAACTCTCTGGATTCACAGCTGCAGGCTGAGCTTGCCGCTGAGGCCGAGGACAACGCCGCGCTGCAGTCCGGCATCAACGCCAGTACCGCCGA
>DBEWTR010000332.1:0-10397 GCA_048205775.1 Collinsella sp.
CTCTGAGGCCGAAATCTGGGATGTAGTTTCCGCTTGAAGGGCGATCCGGAAAGCACGTCCCATTCCGAGTGGCAATTCCGGGTCACAGTTTCCGCAGATACAAGGCGACAGTCCGCCGCCTTTATCACATACCTTCAAATATGCGATCCAGAGACACAAAACAGCAGATAGAATGCTCTTTTTCAAAAAAGTACACGTCCAGAAACTTACCCATTCTTCATAACTCGCTACCGTTCAAGGTCGCCGATTACCGCCCACCGATTCAAACAAGAAATATGTCGTCAAAAGCAGGTCATCTACCTGCATGGTTAGATTTTGGTCAGCTTTTGGTCAGCTGAGCGGCAAGTTCCAGCTGATACGTTTTTGCTACCCAAAAGGAGGCGGTAGCTCATGACCCATTGCAATGACCAGCTCATCGACCAACTGCTCACTCAAGCCGAACAAGAGGGGCGCTGTCTGATTCCCCCGAGCACGGCGATCCGAAAAGCGCTCCTTCGGCGCACCGGCGGCACGGTTGTCTCGCCCATGCCGGGGTTGTTTGCGCGAAAAACGCGCTGGGATGAGCTCAACCGGGCGCAGCGTCATTGCGAGATTATTCGCACCCTTGCGATCATCCACCCTGATTGGACGTTCTGCTCATTTTCGGCAGCTTGCCTGCTGGGGCTCGAGGTCTCGTGACGACACCTGAATGTCGTGCATGTTTGCAGCTCGACAAAGCCGTCGGCTCGTCCGGGCGCACATATTCAGCGACACCAGATTGGGCCGGCCGGAGCAATACGCAGAGCCGGCATATCGGTAACGCCGCTCATCCAAACGGCCACAGATTGCCTGCTGCAAACTGGTTTTGCCGACGGCATGCCCATTGCCGATTCGGCGATCTCAAAGCTCGGCCTTGCGCCGGAACAGCTGATGGAGGCCGTTGAGCAACGAGCGACTGCTCGCAATGGTCGCGCGATTCGCACCGCCCTCACAACGCTTCGATATGCCGACGCCCGCGCCGAGAGCGGCGGGGAATCGGTCGCCCGAGCCGTCATGATCGAGACGGGCTTTGCGCCCGACTGGCTTCAATACGAGCTGACGGACCCCTTCGATTCGGCCAAGCCCATACGAACGGACTTTGCCTGGGAGCGCCAGTCGCGGGAACTCACGCTGGGCGAGCTCGACGGGCTCATCAAATATACCGACCAGACCATGCTGGCCGGACGCACCACCGCCAAGGCGCTCGTTGCCGAACGACAGCGCGAGGCGCACCTATCGCTCTACGGCCACCCTCTGCCGCGCTTTACCATGAACGAGGTCCGCTCGGCAGGAATGCTCGCCAAAAAGCTGCAGACGGCAGGCATCCGGCAGACCGCGCTGCCGACATGGCTCAACGAGGTAGACCTGTAGGAGCTGCTAAGCCACGCAACGCCAGATCGCATCCCCCTATCTGGGCCGCGTTTTACCAACAACCACGCCAACGGAAAGCGCGTCCTAGCCTGGACGCTCAAAACGGGATGCACTTTCCGGATGGCGGGCCTGGCGGAAAGCATGTCCCGGAATCCCGTCTCAGAGCTGGACAGGCTTTCCGGTTGAGTCCTTCAGCGGAAACCGCATCCCGGAATAAACACTCAAACTGGGATGCGCTTTCCAAACGACCGGCCAGCGGAAACACATCCCATTCTGAGGCACGATTCCGGGACGCAGTTTCCGTATGCGGAGGCGCTCCAAACAAAAGGCCTCGGCTCGCGATGGAGCCGGGGCCAAAGGCGCAGCGTATGTAGTTGATGTTGAGCGCGAACGGCCCATCAGCAATGGTCGTCCGCGCTCTACCCTAGCCGCGGTGACGGGCGCGGCTGTACGGCGTATCCACCATGGGCAGATCCGGACGCAGCTTGCCGTCAAACGCGCGGTAGGCGTTCTGCACGGCGGGCGCCGTGGGAATCGTTGCGATCTCGCCGATGCCCTTGCCGCCGTATGACACGGGCAGCAGCTCGTCCTTCTCCACGTAGATGGCATGGATATCCGGAATCTCGGGCGCACGGAACAACCCGAGCGTACCGTACCTTGCCTGGGGTACGCAGTCCTTGAGCGGCCAGTCCTCGGTAAGTGCGTAACCCATGCCCATGAGCACACCGCCTTCGATCTGACCCTGGATGGAGATGGGGTTGACCACCTTGCCGGAATCGTGCGCGGCATAGACCTCGCTCACGCGGCCGTCATCATCAAGAATGACCACATGCGTGGCAAAGCCGTAGCAGATGTGGCTCTTAGGATTGGGCACGTCGGCACCCAGTTTGTCGGTCGGCTCCAGATATACGTAGCCAAACTCGCATCCCTCGAGTGCCTTGATAGCTGCCGCGGGATCCTGAGGATGCATACCCTGGCCGGCGACGAGCTCCTGCGTGCGAAGCTGATAGGCGCGGCCGTCGTCGTACTCGATCTTGACGCCGTCGCCATGTGCGCTCACGGGAGCATCGGGCGCGGGCTTGCCGGCCTCGACGCCAACCATAGCATCGCGCAGTAGGAAGGCGGCGCCGCGCACGGCCTCGCCGGTCACGACCGTCTGACGCGAGCCAGACGTAGTGCCGGAGTCGGGAGCGTTCTCGGTGGAGCACTCGCCGTTGGCAATGCAGCTCAGCGGCAGACCGCAGGCCTCGGCAACGTCCTGCAAAAAGACCGTGTTGCAGCCCTGGCCGATGTCGGACGTGGCGGCATAGACCACGGCCACGCCGTTCTCGACGCGAATCTTGCAGCGGCCGGCATCGGGCAGGCCCACGCCCACACCGGCGTTCTTCATGGCGCAGGCGATACCGGCGTGTCCGGGATGCGCGTAGTAGGCATCCTTGACCTCGAGCAGTGTCTCCTTAAGCGCCGTGGAGCAGTCGGCAATCTGGCCGTTGGGCAAAACCTCACCCGGCTCGATGGCGTTTCTGTAACGAATCTCCCACGGATCCAGGCCGACCTTCTCTGCCAGCAGGTCAATCAAGCTCTCGAGCGCAAACTCGGACTGGCAGACGCCAAAGCCACGGTACGCACCGGCGGGCGGATTGTTGGTGTAGTAGCCAAAACCGCGAATGTCGGTGTTCTGGTACTTGTAGGGGCCGACGGCATGCGTGCAGGCGCGCTCGAGCACCGGGCCGCACAACGAAGCGTAGGCGCCGGTATCGAAGTTGATCTCGCAGTCCAGGCCGGTAAAGTTGCCCTCGGCGTCGCAACCCAGCGTAAAGGTGCCGTCCATGGCATGGCGCTTGGGATGGAAAGCGAGCGACTCGGTACGCGTGAGCTTGCACTTCACAGGACGCTGAAACTTATATGCGGCGAGCGCGGCCAGATGCTGGATGGACACGTCCTCTTTACCGCCAAAGCCGCCGCCCACGAGCATGGTCTCGACGACCACGCGCTCGGGCTCGTTGTCCCAGCCAAACATGTGGGCACACTCTTTGCGCGTATCGTAGGCACCTTGATCGGTCGACTGCACCTTGACGCCGTTCTTGTACGGGAAGGCGACGGCGCACTCGGGCTCCAAGAAGGCATGCTCGGTAAAGGGCGTGGTAAAGCGCTGCGTCACGGTGAACGCGCTCTCCGCCAGTGCCTTGGCGGCGTCGCCACGCGTCACGTGACGGCTCTGGCATACCTTGTCCTTGAGCTCCACCGTGTTGCCAAAGGCAAAGAAGCTGTCGTGCAGGCGTGGGGCGTCGGTGGCCTTGGCCTCGGCGATGTTGCGCACGGGCTCCAGCGGCTCGTAATCGATCTTTACGAGCTTCTTGGCCTTCTCGAGCGTCGCCTCGTCCTCGGCAACCACCAGCACGATGGCGTCACCCACGCAGCGGGTGATATCGCCCTGGGCGATCATGACGTCCCAGTCCTGGATAAGGTGACCGACCTGGTTGACTGGCACGTCCTCGGCGCGCAGAATGCCCACCACGCCGGGCAGGGCCTCGGCCTTGGAGGTATCGATGGAGAGCACGCGGGCGCGCGGGTACTTGGAGCGCACGGCGCTGGCATAGGTCAGGCCCGGCTGATCGAGTTCGTCGATGTCGTCGGGGTACTTACCCTCGCCGAGCACCTTCTTGCGCACGTCGATACGGAAGGCGCGCTTGCCCACGCCGTAGTCGTCGCCGCGCTCCAAGTCCTCGTCGATCTGCTTTTCGCCGCGGAGCACCGCGGCCGCCAGCGAAATGCCCTCGATGATCTTTTTGTAGCCAGTGCAACGGCAGACGTTGCCGCGGATGGCGTACTTGATCTGCTCCTCGGTGGGCTCGGGGTCCTCGGCGATGAGCGCTGCACCCGCCATGACCATGCCGGGGATGCAAAAACCGCACTGCACGGCGCCCACGGCGCCAAAGGCGTACACAAAGGCCTCGCGCACGTCCTCGGGCAGGCCCTCGACGGTCACGATGTTGCGGCCGGCGGCAAGAGCGGTGGTCAGCACGCACGCCTTGACGGCCGCACCGTCCACGTGGATGGTGCAGGTACCGCAGGCGCCCTCGGAGCAGCCGTCCTTGGCGGAGTGAATGTGCAGGTCGTCGCGCAGAAAACGCAGCAACGGTTTGTTTTGGGTCGTCGTGCGCTCGACGCCGTTAACGGTAAAAGTGAATTCCTGTGCCATGGTGATTCCCCTCTACACGCCGGCGGCGATGCCGGTGCGGTCGTGGATGGCGCCATGCGGGCACACGACGGCGCACATACCACACGACAGGCAGTCGGCGCCGTCGATGTGGGCGCAGTTGTCCTCGATGCGGATAGCACCGGCAGGGCACTTTTTGGCGCACATACCGCAACCGATGCAGCTCGCGTCGCAGATCTTGCGGGCGATGGCGCCCTTATCGGTGTTGTTGCAGCGCACCAGGATATTCTGGTAGCCGGGAACGAAGGCGATCACGCGCTGCGGGCACGCCATGCCGCACAGGCCACAGCCCGTGCACTTGGAGCGGTCCACGCGGGCGATGCCATCGACCAGCGCAATAGCGCCGTGGGGGCAGGCCGTGACGCAAGCGCCACAGCCAATGCAGCCTTCGCTGCAGTGGGCGTCGCCGCCTGCGGAGGCGCAACCGCTTCCGCAGGCAACGTAGGCCACGTTATGTTGAATGGATTTGGCCATAAGAGACTCGCCTATTTCTTAAGAAGGTACGAATAGTTGTCGCGCACAGCCCTGATGGTCAGGCGGACGGCCTCGGGAAGACCGGTGTTGACGGCATCGACCGAGACGGTGCGGACCGTGCCGGCGACGCGAACCTTAAAGTGGTCCTCGTCCACGGCCAGGAAGCCCTCGTTCTCGGAGTTCTCCATGTCCTCCTCGCTCCAGAACAGGGTGAGCTTGTCCTTGTAGGGACGACCCTCCTGGTAAGGGCAGAACACGGCGCAGTTGCCGCACTCGTTGCACATGCCGTCGACATGGACGACCTGATGCTTGGCCAGGCCCGGCACCTTAATTGCCACGTTGGCGCGGTTGGGGCACACGTCGCAGCAGACCTCGCACACCGAGCCGCAGCCCAGGCAGCGAGTCTTGGTGCAGTTGCGCTTGTCGCGGCACAGCGACCCCTTGCGCTCGTAGCAGGTATCCTCGCGACCGGCCTGAGCATTCTGGTCGGCGTACTTGTTAAAGTCCACGCCGGCGATGGCACGGGCGACCTCGGCGGCGTCGGCAATAGCCTCGACCACGGTAGCAGGACCGCGACGGCAGTCACCGGCAGCCCAAACGCCCTCGACGCCGGTGGAGGTGGCGGCAAGGCGGCCGCGACGGTCGTGCTCGACGCCCGCGGCATCGTACAGGCTGGCATCGATGCCCTCGCCCACGGCGCAGATCACCGTGGTGGCGGAAAGCTCGACGGTCTCGCCCGTGGCGACAGGGCTGCGACGGCCGCTTGCATCCGGCTCGCCAAGCTCCATAACGTCGCAGGTCAGCACGGCGCCGTTGAGTGCCTTGGGCGCCAGCAGCTCGCAGAGCTCAACGCCGTCGGCAAGAGCAAGATCGAGCTCTTCCTCGTCGGCGGGCATCTGCTTCTTGGTGCGGCGATACACCAGGCGCACGTTCTTCACGCCAGCCAGACGCTTGGCCACGCGGGCCGCGTCCATGGCGGTGTTGCCGTCGCCAATGACCTCGACGTCCTCGCCCAGCTCGAGGTTCTCGCCCTTCTTGGCGGCCTCGAGGAACTCCAGCACATCGAGCTCGGCACCCTCGCCCAGGCCCGCAGAGCCGGGCATCCAGGCACCGGTGGCCACGACCACGTCGGTAAAGCCTTGAGCCTTGAGTTCGTCGATGGAATCCACGCGAGCGTTGAGCTGCACCTTGGCGCCAAAGGCTAGGCAGAGCTCGGCATCGTGGGAGATATCGTCGCTCGCGATACGGAACTCGGGAATCACGTGACGGACCACGCCGCCGAGAGAGTCGCGGGCCTCGAAGATGGTGACGGGCACGCCGGCACGCGTCAGGAAGAACGCCGTCGCCAGGCCGGCCGGGCCGCCGCCGATAACGGCAACGTTGTGCTCGCCGTCGTTGGCGATGGCCTGGGCGCGCAGCTTGGGCAGCACGGCAGTCATGGCCTCGCGGGCAGCCTTGAGTTTGCTGGCGCGAATCTGGGCACCCTCGGGCTCGTAGAACGCACGCTCGCAAGCGCGGCCGCAGGGATGCGGGCAGATGGTGCCGGTGATAAACGGCAGGGCGTTGCGCTCGATGATGATGTTGAGCGCGTCCTCGAAGCGGCCCTCGTCAACAGCCGCCAGGTAGGCGGGAATATCCTGCTGGATGGGGCAGCTCGTGCGGCACGGCGCGGTAAAGCAGTCGGAAAGCGGGCTCTTGCCGGCAACCTTGCGGTCGGGCAGCGGACGCAGCGGCTTCTTGTAGAGCGGGTTGGTGAGCGAGTCGGCCTGGATCGCAGTCACGGCCTCGAGAGAGACGCCCTCAAACGGCTTGCCGTCCAGATCGCCAAACTCACCGGCCATCTGGCTAAAGCGCTCGTAGCCACCGGGCTTGAGCACGTCGGTCGCCAGGGTAACGGGCCAAATGCCGGCATCGTACAGGGCGCGGATGTTGTAGACCGTGGCGCCACCGGAGTAGCTGATGCGCAGTTTGCCATCGAACTGCTCGGTAATGCGGCGGGCAGCCTCAATGGTCAGTGAGAACAGCGAACGGCCGGACATGTACATCTCGGTGGAGGGCAGCTCGTTTCTCGTCACGTCGACGGGGAACGTGTTGGTCAGCTTGACGCCAAACTCCAGGCCGCGCTCGGCGCACAGGGCGATCAGGCGCTCGAACATGGGCACGGCATCGGCCCACTGCAGATCCTCGCGGAAGTGCGTGTCATCGAAGACGATGTAGTCAAAGCCCAGCTCGTTGAGGCGCTGGCGGGCAAACTCATAGCCCAACAGCGTGGGGTTGCACTTGATGTAGGTGTTGAGTCCCTTCTCGGTGATCAGATAGGTCGCGATGCGCTCGATTTCCGCCGGCGGGCAGCCGTGCAGGGTGGACTCGGTGATGGAGTTGGAGACGCGAGCCGGGATGGACTCGACAAACGCGGCATCGACATGCTCAAACTTGTCCAGGTTAGCGAGCGCCCACGTGCGGCACTCGTTCCAAACCTCGGAGCCGCTGGCGTCCTTCATGCCCTCGATGTAGACATCGACCTTGGGGCTCTTGATACCCTCGAGGTCATAACCCACGGACATGTTGAAGACAAAGCCGTCCGGGCTGCCCAGGCCGTACTCGCGAGCGATCAGGTGGCAGGCAAACCATGCCTTCACGTACTCGGCAAAAGCCTGCGGAACCTCGAGCTCGGTCGACCACTCGCAGTTGTAGCACTCGTCCTGCGCCACAATGCAGGGCTTGTTGACACACTTGGAGAGCTCCTCGCCGTCCATAACCTGAACGGTCTTGAGCTCAAAGAAGCGGGAACCGGCCACGTAGGATGCCACGATGTTCTGGGCCAACTGCGTATTGGGACCGGCGGCCGGGCCAAACGGAGTCTCGATGCGCTCGTCAAAAATGGGAAGCGCGCCCTCCTGGTTGGTCGTGACCATCTTGCGCACGCCAAAGACGGCGCCCTGAGTCTTGTGCTCCTCGATGATCCAGTTCATCAGCTGCGAAAACGGGATCGGCCTCATGATGTCGCTCATAATGAGTTCCTCTCTGTAACGCCCGGCGAGACCGCGCGGCGGGCGCAAATACGGTGTAGCGCTAGCACAGCGCCGGCGACCCCGCGGAGGCCGCCTATGCGCGCGCCGGATGTGGCGAAACATCCGACGCGCGCGAATCTACTTGTGAATTAGTAGGTGCGATCGTTGAGCGTGCTCCAGAGCTTCTTGGACTCGGCCATGGTCCACGCGTTGATCTTGTCCTCATCAATGCCAACGAACTCGCGATCCTTGTACAGGACGCGGCCGTTGATGATGGTGGTGCGGCAGTTTTTGCCCATCATGCCAAAGAGCATGTGGCCGTCGATATTCTCCTCGCTCAGCGGCGTAAAGGGCTTGTAGTCCATAACGATAACGTCGGCGGCAGCGCCGGCCTCGAGCACACCGAGCTTGCGATCGAAGTACTTGCTCGCCATCTTGGCGTTGTTCTCGAACAGCATCGTCATAGCCTCGCACCAGCCCACGTTGGGCATGGCGGCGTTGTGGCGCTGAATAATCAGGAAGACCTTAAGGCTCTCGAGCATATCGTGGGTGTAGGCGTCGGTGCCCATGCACACGGGGATGCCGCGGCGGAAGAACTCGAGCACGGGGGCGCAGCCCACGGCGTTGCCCATATTGGATTCGGGGTTGTTGACCAGCCAAGTGCCGGACTCCTTGACGATATCCATCTCGGCAGGCGTCACGTGGATGCAGTGGCCCAGCATGGTGTCGGGACCCAGCAGGTTGTGCTGCAGCAGGCGCTCGACGGGGCTGATGCCACCGCGGTTGAGGCGGGAGTCCCACACGTCGTTCATGCCCTCGCACACATGGATGTGGAAGCCGGTCAGGCCGTTGTTGGCCTCGGCCATCTTATCCATGGTCTCGTCCGAAAGCGTAAAGGTAGCATGTCCGCCAAACATGGCGGCGATCATGTGGTTGTCGTTATCGCGACGCTCCTTGGCGGCCCACTGGGCAAATTCGGCGTTCTCGGCAATGGCCTGGTCGCACTTTTCCTGGCCGCGGCGATCGGAGACCTCGTAGCACAGGCACGAACGCATGCCCAGCTCCTGAGCTGCATCCTTAATGGTAAAGAGGCTTCCCGGAATCTCGCAGAAGCTCGCATGGTGATCGAAGATCGTGGTGACGCCATCACGGATGGAGTCCAAAATCGTAGCATAGGCGCTGGCCTTGGTGCCGTCGAGCGTCAGGTTGTCGTCGATCTTCCACCACTGCTGCTCGAGATTCTCCAAGAAGTTGGTGGGGTTGCAGCCCTTAATGGCAAGGCCGCGGGCCAGACCCGAGTAGATGTGGGTGTGGCAGTTGATGAGTCCGGGCATGATGAGGTTGCCCTGGGCGTCGACGTACTCGGCATCCGGGTACTTGGCCTTGAGCTCGCGCTCGGGGCCCACTTCGACGATCGTATCTCCGTCAATGGCGACCGCACCGTTGGGAATAAACAGAGTCTGAGCGTTGCGGGTAAAGACGGAACCGTTAGCGACCAGAAGCATAAATGCTCCCTTCAACATCAGGGGCGGGGTTTGACACCTCTGACATGGCGGAAGTGCGAAGCGCCGGCCTACACCGGAAACGGGCCCTCTCCCGTCAACGCTTCACCAAAGGGACAAACCCTTTGAAGTGCGGCTTGGCGCCGCATGGCGTCGGCGGACGAGGCGATGCGTCCGCCGACGAATAGCACCGAATTGGTTACTTCTTGCTCTCGGGCAAGACCAGATCCACGGCAGCGTCCTTGGCGGCATCGATGTGCTGAGCCACGACCGGCGTCTGCGGAAGGATCAGGTTAAGGACAATGGCCATGATGGCGGTGGGGGTTACGGCATTGGAGCCGATGACGGTGGACACCCAGGCGGGCATACCCTCGCCGGCAAGGCAACCACTGGCCATCCAGATACCCAGGCCAAAGACGACGGAGGTGCCGACGATAGTGGTAGTGCGCTGCGTGAGGCCCTCGCGGGTGAACATGCGCACGCCGTTCATGGTGATGGTGCCAAAGACGCCGACGGTCGCGCCGCCGATGACGGGCTGCGGGATAGCGGAAAGGACGGCAGAGAGCTGCGGAAACAGACCGGCGATGGCAAAGACGGCCGCGATGATCACAAAGACCCACTTGTTGACGACTTTGTTGGAGCAGATGATGCCAACGTTCTGGCCAAGGGCGCTGGTGGGAAGACCGCCCAGCAGGCCGCCGACCATAGAGGTGAGGCCCTGGGACACGATAGCGCCGGAGAGCTCGCGCTCGGTGGGCATACGGTCGATGGAGCCCAGGCAGGCGGCGGAGACGTCACCGA
>DBEWTR010000336.1:0-11127 GCA_048205775.1 Collinsella sp.
CCCATGCCCAGAATGCGCTTGGCCATACGATCGGGATAGAACGGCTCCAGCGAATCGGGTTTCTCGCCCATGCTCACGAACTTGATGGGCTTACCGGTCACCTGGCGCACGGAAAGCGCGCCGCCGCCACGGGCATCGCCGTCGAGCTTGGAGATGATCACGCCGTCAAAGTCGGTACGCTCGGCGAAGGTCGAGACGACGTTGACAATATCCTGGCCGGTCATGGCATCGACGACCATCAGCACCTGATCGGGCTTGACGGCCTTCTGGATATCCACGGCCTCCTGCATCATCTGCTCGTCGATCTGCAAACGACCGGCGGTATCGACGATGACCACGTCACGCAGGTGGTCGACGGCCTCCTGAATGGCGCCCTTGGCGATGTCGA
This sequence comes from Collinsella sp., assembly GCA_048205775.1. Taxonomy (GTDB): domain Bacteria; phylum Actinomycetota; class Coriobacteriia; order Coriobacteriales; family Coriobacteriaceae; genus Collinsella. Next base: position 389 of record DBEWTR010000336.1, read on the forward strand.
CCGGGTGTGCACCGTCGCCTCGGAAGACCGGGACACCGATCTCTCCGCCGAGCGTGGCAAGCTGGTCGGCAGCGGCGGGACGGTAGACGTCGCACGCGGCGAGCAGCGGCGAGCGGCCCTGCTTCTTGAGCAGGTAGGCCAGCTTTACGGCCGCCGTAGTCTTACCGGAGCCCTGCAGGCCCACGAGCATGATGACATTGGGGATGCGGTTGCTAAAGACGAGCTTGCTCTCGGTGGAGCCGAGCATCTCGGTGAGCTCGTCGAGCACGATCTTGACGACGTTTTGCGCCGGCGACAGCGACTCCATGACCTCGGCGGTCATGCAGCGCTCCTTGGTCTTGGCGACGAACTCCTTAACGACCTTGAAGTTAACGTCGGCCTCGAGCAGCGCCATGCGAATGTCGCGCATGGCAGAGGTGATATCGGCCTCGGTCAGCTTGCCCTTGCCGCGCAGGCGGTCAAATGTGTCGTTGAGACGATCGCTCAGGGAATCAAACACTAGTCACTCCTTAATTAGACTCGCCCACCAGGGCGCGGCAGAAATCTTTGGCATTGAACTCCTGCAGGTCATCGACCTGCTCGCCCACGCCCACGCGCAGGATCGGGAGCTTGAGTTTCTCGGCCACGGCCATGGCAATACCGCCCTTAGCCGTGCCGTCGAGCTTAGTCATGATAATACCGTCCAGGCCCAGTGCCTCGTTAAACTCGAGCGCCTGGTTCAGACCGTTCTGGCCGGTGGCGGCATCGATCACGAGCACGACTGAGACGGGCATGGGGCCGGCGGCCATATTGGCGGCGCGCTTACGCGTCACGTTAACCACCTTGGCAAGCTCCCGCATGAGCTCGGGGCTCGTGTGCAGACGACCGGCAGTGTCGATAAGCACCAGGTCGCTGCCGCGCTTGTCGGCCTCGTCGAGCACGTCGTAGCAAACACTTGCCGGGTCGGAGCCGCGGTCGCGCTTGATGGCGGGGACGCCAGCGCGCTGGCCCCACACATCGAGCTGCTCGATAGCGGCAGCGCGGAACGTATCGGCAGAGCCGATCACGACGTTCTTGCCGCGGGCGGCCATGGCGCTCGCGATCTTACCGACCGTCGTGGTCTTGCCGGCGCCGTTAATGCCCACAAACAGCACGCAGCTCGGCGTATCGGAGAACGGATCGCGCTCGATGGGCACAAAGTGCTGCTCAAGCTGCTCGGCCAGGGCACGGCGAAGCTGCGGAGCGGTCTTGAGGTTCTTCTTGGCCGCGGCATCGCGCAGGTCATCGGACACCTTGATCGCGACCTCGGCACCCATGTCACCCATAACGAGGGTGTCCTCTAGGTCCTCCCAAAAATCCTCGTCGACCTCGCCGCCAAAGTAAAAGACCTCGTTGAGGGCCTCGCGGCTGCGCTCAAGTCCGCGCGAGAGAGCATCGAAGAATCCCATTATGCATTCACGACCTTTCCGGTTTCGCGATCGAGTTTTTGCGAGACGACGCGACTGACGCCGTCGGCTTGCATCGAGACGCCGTAGAGGACGTCAGCATCCTCCATAGTACGGCGCTGATGCGAGATAACCAAGAGCTGCGTATCGGAACGCAACACATCGAGCGCGCCGATGAGCTTGGACAGGTTGGCGTCGTCGAGCGCCGCCTCGACCTCGTCCAGCACATAGAACGGCACCGTGCGCGTGCGATACACGGCAAAGAGCAGGGCGAGCGCCGTCAGGCTCTTCTCGCCGCCCGACATGAGCATCATCTTGGTGATGCGCTTGCCGCGCGGCTGCGCCACGACCTCGATACCCGTCTCGGCAGGATGCTCGGGATCGGTCATCTCCAAATGAGCCTGACCGCCCGGGAAGAGCATAGCGAAGATCTCGCGGAAGTTCGCATCGACCTTCTCAAAGGTAACTAGGAAGGCCTTACGCATCTTGCGGTCGATAGCCACGGTTATCTTGGTGAGCGCCTTGCGCGCGCTCTCCAGATCGGCCAGCTGCTCCTCGATGTAGTCGGCGCGGCGCTTGAGCTGCTCGTACTCCTCCATGGCAACTTGGTTAACGGGACCAAGGTTGTTGATCTGGCGCACAAGCTGGTTGAGTTCACGCTCGGCGGCATCGCGGTCCGTGGGCGCCGGAAGCATGAGCGCTTCCTCGAGTACCGTGGTGCCATCGGCGGTAATGGCCTTAATGGCGGCTTCGACCTGCACCTCGAGCTTGCCACGCGCGACCTTGAACTCGTTTTGCGTGGCAGAGGCGGTATCGACTCGCTCCTTAGCGCGGGCAACCTCTGCCTTGGCATCCTCGATGGTCTTCTTGAGCGAAGCGGAGTCCGCCTCCTCGAGCGAAGCCTGGTCACGCAGACGCGCAGCCCAATCCGAGGCACGCTCCAGCAGGGCCGAATAGCGCTCGTGCATGGGGTCGACGCGCAGGCGCAGCAGCTCGAGCGAGCGCGAGGCCTGGCGTGTTCCGCGGATACGACGGTCGATGCCCTCAAGACGATGCTCCAGGTCGGGCACGCGGCCCTTCAGCGAACGCAGGCGTTCGCTCGTCTGGGCTAGGCGAACCTTGGCGTCGGCGAGCTTGCCGGCAGCCTCGGAATCGTCACGGCGAACGCGGTCGAGTTCGTCGTTGGCCTCGGCAATCTGCAAGCCCAGATCGCTTGCCTGCGCGCGAGCCTCGTCACGCGAACGGGTGAGCTCGTCCACGCGCGGGCGCGAAGCGCGAACGGCCTCGGAGGCCTGCTCGCGGCGCTTGGAGATGCGCACGCGCTCGACCTCGGCATTGTTGGCGCTTTGCTCCAAGCGACCGATCTCGGAGAGCAGCGAGCGGCGCTCGCCTTCAAGACGGGCGATCTCGCCGGCGGCATCGCCCTCGGCGGCACGCGCCTCTTCGACGGCCGCATTGGCCTCGACGACCTGATCCGACACATGCTCAAACACGGCAGCCAGATCGGGCTCCAGGCCCTCCAGCTCGCGAATGCGACGCTTGCGCTCCAGAGCACCCGAGGCCTCGCCGGCATCGAGGCCCACGCGTACCAGGCCGCCGCAGGCGACGCGGGCGCCATCGGGGGTCACGTAAGTCACGCCGTCAACGACCGGCGCCGAAAGCGCGGCAGCAAGATCGTCCACTACGTAATAGCCGCCGAGCAGCGCCTCGACGACGGGACCGTAGCCTGCGCGCACGGACAGACGATCAACCAGACGGGTACCGGAGGCGCCCTCAGCGGCGGTAGAGCCGCTCACGCCGCGCGCCACCAGCAGTGCCTCGCCCGAGGCCTTCTTTTGGTCCAGAGCCGCACGACCGGCACGCTCAAGCGTGGCGGCGTCATCAAACAGCAGCGCATCGATATCGCCGGCGAGCAATTGCTCAACCAGGCCCTCAAGCTCGCGCGGGGCCTCCAGCACGTCGCCCAGACGACCCAAGACATCGTCGCCCAGCGCACCCACCAGACGGCTCACGAGCGGCGAGCTGTCGGCCATGCGGGCATCGAGTTTCTTTTGGCTGGCAAGCTCCGAGCGCACCTCGGATAACTTGTTGCGCGCCTCGCTCTCACGATTACGCAAGTCCTTCAGGGCCGCACGGGCGACCTCGTTGGCCTCACGCGCATCGACCTGAGCCTGGCGCGCCTCCTCAAGAGCGCCCTCAAGCTCCTCGGCGCGGTCGCGACGGCTCTCGAGCGAGGCCGTGACCTCCTCGAGCTGTTCATCGATCTGCTCCAGGCGCGAGGCATACATGTTGTCCTCGACCTCGGCATTGGAAAGCGAATCCTTCACCTTGGCGAGCTCGAGCGCAGCATTATCGGCAACGCGCTGCACATCGCGCTGCTCGCGCGTAAGCTGCGAAATCTGATTGTCGAGCGCAACGCGCCGCTCGTGGAGCTCGGCGGCGGCAGGACCAGCGGCGTCAACGTCCTCCTGGACCTGCATATGCGCGCCGGTCATTTCCTCGAGCTGAGCACGTGCGTCCTCGAGCTCCTCGACCACACGACGACGCTGATGCTCGGAGCTCGAAATCTGCCCGCGCATGTCGGACAGGCGCGACACCATGTTATGGCCCTTTTCCTCGAGCAGACGCATGTCTGAGTTAATGCGACCGACCACATCTTGCATATGGCGGCGTTGCTCGCCCAGATCGCCCACAAACAGGCCTTTTTCCTCGAGCATAACTTGGAGCTTCTCGAGCTCGCGCTCCTTTTCACCCAGGCGGTATTGCGCAAGCTCAAGTTCGGCGGCGCCCTCCTTAGAGCGGCTCTCCAGGTCGTTCCACTGCGACTGCAGCGAACGAAGCTCGTCGACGGCCAGCATCTGCGTAAGTTCGTTCGCGCGCGAGGACAACTCTTTGTACTTGCGCGCACGATCGACCTGACGCTCCAGCGGTCGCAGCTGACGGGCGATTTCCTTATTGATGTCGCGGGCACGCGTCAGGTGCTCGTCCATCGACTTAATCTTTTTGAGCGCACGCTCCTTGCGGCGCTTGTGCTTGGAGATGCCGGCGGCCTCCTCGATGAGGGCGCGGCGCTCCTCGGGGCGGCTCTGCAAAATGGCGTCGAGCTTGCCCTGGCTGATGATGGAATGCGTATCCTTGCCCAGGCCCGAATCGTGCAGGATGTCCTGAATGTCCATCAGGCGGCACGGACTCGAGTTGATGAGGTACTCGCTTTCGCCCGAGCGATACATGCGACGGGTGATGGCGACCTCGTCAAAATCGACGGGCAGCATATGGTCCGAGTTATCGAGCACCAGCGTGACCTCGGCGACACCCACCGGCTTGCGCGCTGACGAGCCCGAGAAGATGACGTCCTCCATGGCCTGGCCGCGCAGCTGCTTGGCGCTCTGCTCGCCCAGGACCCACAGAATCGAGTCAGAGATGTTCGATTTTCCCGAGCCGTTGGGACCGACGATGACGGTCAGGCCCGGCTCAAACGTCATATGGGCGCGGTCGGCAAACGACTTGAACCCTTTGAGCGTGAGGGACTTGAGATACACGGTTCCTCGCTTACACGTGCTTCTTGTTCAGAATCACGCCGTTGGTGGTGTAACCCATGCGGTCGAGCGCTTCGAGCGCGGCGGCTCCCTCGGCTTCCTTCTTTGAGGAGCCGGAGCCGCGACCCTGGCGAATACCATCGATCAAAACCACGGCGGTAAAGGTGGGCGCATGCGCCGGGCCCTCGGAGCCAACGAGCTTATACGCCGGGGGTTCGTGACCGTCGGCTTGCACGCACTCCTGCAAAAACGACTTGGGGTTTGCAGGATGCTCGGCACGCTCGGAAGCCAAATGCGGCTTAAGCGTACGATGGATAAACTCCGCTGCGGCATCCCAGCCGGCATCCAGGTACAGTGCGCCCACGAGCGACTCGTAGACGTTCTCGAGGGCCGAATGCAGGCCGCGCGCACCGGTACCGGTCTCGGAGGCACCAAAGATGATGATGTCGTCGATGCCCAGCTCGTGAGAAACCTCGGACAGCGTAGCGCCCGAGACAAGCGACACCTTCAGGCGTGTGAGCTTGCCCTCGTCAAACTCCGGATAGGACTCAAACAGGGAGCGTGCGACCACAGCGCCCAAAATGGAATCGCCCAAGAACTCAAGGCGCTCATAGCTGGCAGAAACCGGCTGGCCCTCGACTGCCGAGGGATGCGTAAGCGCCGCGCGCAGCAGCACCTTATTGTTGAACTCGTGGCCCAAGATTTCCTGGGCGCGCGTAAGTCGGTCGGATAAAGCCAAGACTTAGGCCTCCTTGGCAGCTTCGATAGCGTCGACGGCGTCGGCGACAGAGTTGAGCGAGAGAAGGGTCTCGTCATCGATCTCGAGGTTGAACTCGTCCTCGATAGCCGTAACCAGCTGCAGGCGCTCGAGCGAGTTGGCATCGAGGTCGTCAAAGGTGGTCTCATCGCTAATTTCGGCAACATCGACGCCCAGAACGTCAGCAGCGACCTCGGCGATCTTGTCGAAGATTTCGGAGCGGTCCATAGCGCTTCCTCTCATAGTGCATGAATACCAAAAGATTGGTACCGCCCGGGCGGTACCAAGACACGGTTCTGATTCTACCCCACGACGTGCGCCGCGAAGCACATAACAGCACTCTAACTCGCTCTTATAAAACGATACCGTCCATAGAGTTGGCGACATTCTCGACCAGCCCGGCGCGCACGGCTTCGGCCGCCGCAAGCGTACCGTTTTTAACAGCCTCGACCGAGGTGGCACCATGGCCGATCAGGACCACGCCGCGCAGGCCCAAAAGAATCGCGCCGCCCTTGGCGTCGCCCGAAAGCTTGGCTTTAATCTCGCGCATCTGCTTTTTAATGAGCAGCGCGGCGATCTTGGTGCCGAGCGAGGCCATAAAGGCACCCTTGAGTTCCTGCAGCAAAAACTTGGCAGCGCCCTCGGTGGCCTTGAGCGCGATGTTGCCCGACATGCCGTCGGCGACCACGACGTCAAAATTGCCCGACGTAAGATCGGTGCCCTCGCAGTTACCAACAAAGCCGGGAACGGCGGCTTTCATGGCCGGGAAGCAGGCCTTGGTAAAGTTGGAGCCCTTCTCGTCCTCGGTGCCGTTGGCAAGCAGGCCCACGCGGGGATGCTCGATGCCCAGGACGACGCGGGCATAGGCGCTACCCATCAGAGCAAAGCGCACCATGTCATCGACCTCCACATCGGGGTTGGCACCCATGTCGCACAGCACCGTCAGACCGCCGGCGCGATTGGGCAACGCATTGGTGAGGCACGGACGCACCGGCTGCTTCTTGCCTTCGGCCTGATACCTAAACGGCGTCACGTAGGCGGTGGCAGCGGCGGTCATGGCACCGGTCGAGCCGGCGGAGAAGAACGCATCCGCGTTGCCCTTCTTAATGGCGCGGCAAGAAAGCACGATCGACGACTTACGCTTGGTCATCACGGCGCGAATGGGATCGTCATCCATGGCGATAACGTCAGGTGCCTCAAGGGCCTCAACACGTGCATGGGAAGCTGCAAAGGGATTGACGATTTCGGCGGGACCAGCTGCCAAGACCTCGATATCGGAATCGGCGGCAAGCGCAGCCTCGATACCATCAAGAACAACCTGAGGTTTCTCGTCTCCGCCCACAACGTCTACACAAACGCGAACGTTACTCATATACAAGCTCCTTATACAAAAATGGCCGACTCATTGAGCCGGCCATTGTGGTTCCATTTGGAACGGCATCGCATCCATAGTATACCGTTACTCGGTAACGATAACCTCGCGGTCCTTGTAGAAACCGCAGCTGGGGCACACGTGGTGCGGGAGCTTGACAGCGCCGCAACGGGGGCACGTGGACTGAGCCGCAGCCGAGATCTTCATGTTGGCGGAACGACGGGTGTGAGTGCGGATACGACCCTGCTTTTGTTTAGGTACGGGCATAGTGACCTTCCTTATGAACTATCCAGTGTGGCGATTACGCGCAAGTAGCGATACTACCACAGTTTTACTCATCGAGCTTGAGATTCTTCAATGCTGCAAATGGATTTTCCGTGGCAGCGGCCCATTCTGCCTCTGCCTGGGCGGCGCAATCGCATTGCTCGACGTTGAGGTTGCAACCGCAAGTGGGGCACAAACCGCGACAATCGGGCTTGCAAAGCACCACAAACGGCGTGTCCATAACGACCGCGTCATTGATGGGCTCGCCCAGATCGACGATGCGGTCCTCACCCAGGAGCTCGTAGCCATCCTCGTAGGCCTCGGGATCCTCGGGCTCCTCAAAGAGGTAGAACTCCTCGATCTCGCCGGCGATATCAAACGAGGCGGGCTCCAGGCAACGGTCGCACTCGCCGGTGGCGTGCGCGCGGACCATGCCCGTGAGCAAGACACCGGTACCGGCATTGGTAAAGACAACGTCGTAGTCGATGCCGTCCTGAAGCTGGTACTCCTTCTCGCCCACCGTGTAGGTGGCGACATCGACCTTACCGGTCAGCGGATACGAATCTCCAGGAAACTCGAGCTGCTCGGAAAGATCGACGGTAACGCTCGGGAACTCAGCCATTACCACTGACCATTCTGTTGGGCGGCACCCTCGTTGAGCTGCTGACGGCAACGGGTAACGGTGCCGGTCAGGCTCTTGAGGTTCTCCTCCAGGTGCGTAAAGACCTGCTCTGCGTAGTCCTCGGCAGCATAACGCGTCTCGCGCTCGTACTGCTGGGCACGATCGCGGATGTCGTCGGCCTGCTGCTGCGCAAGGCGGACGATCTCCTGCTCACCGGCAATGGTAAGGGCCTGCTGCTGAGCGTCAGCGATGATGGAATCGGCCTGAGCGGCGGCGGAAGCCATAAGCTCCTCGCGCTCCTTAAGGATACGGCGGGACTTCTGCCACTCCTCGGGATAGCTCATGCGGATCTCGTCGAGGATGTTGAAGAACACGTCGGCGTCGATGACCTTGAACTGAGCGTTCTTGCCGAAAGGCGGCTTGGCTTCCTCGATCAGCCCTTCGAGCTCATCGACCAAGCTGACGATCCTATCGCCAGGAAAATTCTCGCCCGGCATCCGGTCTCCTTTCATAGGTAACATATCATCGTGCTAGTTTACCACATGCCACCAGGCAATAAGAAACGTCACGAAAAGCGATGTTTGAGCGCTTCGACCACGTTGGACGGGACAAACGTCGATACATCGCTGCCGAGCGAGGCGATCTGGCGAACGACAGAGCTCGAGATATAGCCGTACTGCGGCGCACTCATGACAAAGATGGACTCCAGCTCGCTATCCAGGCGATAGTTAAGGTCGGCCTGCTGCAGCTCATACTCAAAGTCGGTCATGGCGCGCAGACCCTTGACCACGGCCCCCGCCCCCTGCTCGCGAGCGAAGTCGACCAAGAGGCCGGTAAAGGGCAGGACCTCAACGCCGTCGATATCACCGAGCGCCTCGCGGGCCAGCGCCACGCGCTCATCGAGCATAAACGTGGTGCCCACACCGTTTTTACCCTGCGACTCGGCAACAGCGACGATCACGCTGGGAAAGATGCGGCGGGCGCGGCGGATCACATCGATATGGCCAAACGTGATGGGATCGAAGGTGCCCGGGACGATCACGCGATTAATAGTGTCACTCATGGGCGTCCTCCTGAAACGTCGCGGCATCGTTGTTGTCAGCATCGGTGCCGGCGCTATCGCCCTCACCATCGTCATCGCCGACCCAACGAAGCAGGTCGACCGAGGTAATGCCGTAGCGCTTCTCACGTACAGTCTCAAAGCCTGCCGGATGCGCGCCCGCATCGGCGGCGGCATGCTCAAACAGGGCATAAGCGCCAGGTGCAAGTAAACCCTGCTGAGCCAGGTTCTGCAGCAGTTCCTCGACCGGCTCGGCACCATAAGCATAGGGCGGGTCGAGCAGGACCAGATCAAAGGGGCCGCCCGGCACACGACCGCGCGAGGCACTCGCCAGAATGTCGCCCGTGACCACACGCCAACGTGAACGGTCACGGCAGAGCGACTCGATATTCTTGGTAATGAGCCGCGCGGCGTTGCGATCGATCTCAAACGTCGTGAGCGAGCGGGCCCCACGAGAGAGCATCTCTAACCCTAAGGCGCCGGAGCCGCCAAAGGCGTCCAGCACGCGGACCTCGTCCAGATCGAAGTCGAATGCCGACATGACCATAGATGCGCATGCCTCGCGCACGCGATCGGTCGTGGGGCGGGTGACATCGCGACCACGGGGCTCCTCGATCTTACGACCGCGCCATTCGCCGCCGATGATTCTCATCCTCCGCTGACCTCCTTAAAAATGTGTCGATATCGCATGGCGACCGCATCGCGCAGAGGGCGCGTCGCCACGGAGTCAAGGGTGCAAGCATACCGCAAGAGCTCGACCGCGTCCAAATGGGCCCACTCGATCAGCTCCTCGTCGGCATCCAGGTCGACAAAGCGCAGGGTCACACCACCATGCTGGCGGTACCCCAGGATTTCGCCCTCGTGGCGCAAACGCAGGTCCATTTGGGCGAGCGTAAAGCCGTCCGAGGTCTTTTCGAGCGACTGGAGACGGTCTTGCGCCGCCGATGCGCCGCCGTTGCCCTTGGAGTGCGTCATGACCAGGCACGTGCCCGACACGCCGCCACGGCCCACGCGGCCTCGCAGCTGGTGCAGGGCAGCCAAACCAAAGCGCTCGCCGTTTTCGATGACCATGACGGTGGCGTTGGGCACGTCGACGCCCACCTCGACCACCGTAGTCGAGACGAGCACGTCAATCTCGCCACGCTTGAAGGCGTCGATCACGCGATCCTTCTCCCCCGCTGGCATACGGCCGTGAAGGCGCTCGATGGCAAGACCCGGCAACGCCAGACGCAGGCGATCGAGCTCGGTCGCCGTATCGTGCAGCGGCACAGGCACGGTCACGCGGCCCTCGTCGTCGCGGGCGATACCGGGCACGTCTTCCAGCTCATCGGCCGAGTCACTCGGCTCCACGAGCGGACAAATCACGTAGGCCTGCTGACACTTTTCATGCGCCTCGCGGATGGCGCCATAGGCGAGGTCACGGCTCGACTCGGTGAGCACGCGTGTCGTCACGCCAGCACCAGGGACGGGCCGATGGCGAATGATGCTCGTGTCCAGATCGCCGTAGACCGAAAGCGCCAGCGTACGCGGGATGGGCGTCGCCGTCATAACGAGCAGATCGGCACCCGGTCCCTTCGCGCGCAGGGCGTTGCGTTGGCCGACGCCAAACCGGTGCTGTTCATCGATGACCACGAGCGACAGATGCTTGAACGCAACGTTATCCGAAAGAACCGCGTGGGTGCCAAAGAGCACGTTAAGCTCGCC
>DBEWTR010000014.1:0-3112 GCA_048205775.1 Collinsella sp.
GTTGTGTTACTGCCCAAAGACCTCTTCGGCGATACGAGCGCTCTCGGCGGCGTCCTTGGCGTAGTAGTCAGCGCCGATCTGCTTGGCGTATTCGGGGGTGAGTACGGCGCCGCCCACGATGATCTTGACGCCCGGCACCTCAGTATGAAGCAGCTTGATGGTCTCCTCCATGGCGACGACTGTGGTAGTCATAAGCGCCGAGAGGCCGACGAGTTTGATGTCGCGCTCCTTGACGGTCTTGAGTACTTCCTGCGGATCGACGTCGCGACCCAGGTCAAAGACGGTGTAGCCGTAGTTGTCGAGCAGCATTTTGACGATGTTCTTGCCAATCTCGTGGATGGCGCCCTTGACGGTGGCCACGCAGATTTTGCCCTTGTCGGCAATCTCGCCGGCGGGCATCAGGCGCTTGATGGTGTCGAAGCCCACGCGCGCGGCCTCGGCCGAGGCCATGAGCTGCGGCAAGAAGAACTTGCCCTGGTCAAAGAGGACGCCAACTTCGTCGAGGGCGGGGATAAAGTGATTGTTGATGAGGTCCATGGCGTCGTGGTCGGCCAGCAGGCGCTCGGTCTCGGCAGCGATCTCGCCTTTGCGGCCCGAGACGACCATGCGTCGAATCGGGTCGTCGTTGCCGTCGGTGCCGGGGGCGCTTGCAGCAGGTGCGGCATCACTCGATGTGGCCTGAGCTGCTGCCGGGTTTGCGGCGATCTTATACGGATCGGTCCAGCCGGCGTAGCGCTCGATGTATCCGGTCGAGCCCTCGTCCTCAACGCTCAGGACGCGATAGCTGTAGACGGTGTCCATAAAGCGCTTGGAACCCGGGTTCATGATGGGGGCGTCCAGGCCCGCGCCAAAGGCGGCGGCCAAAAAGACCGAACCCAGCAGCGGGCGGGCAGGCAGGCCAAAGCTGATGTTCGACACGCCGAGCGCGCATTTGACGCCCAGGCGCTCCTTGCACAGGGACATGGCGCGCAGGATCTGCTCGGCCTGGCGCTGGTTGGTCGAGGCGGTCATGACCAGGCAGTCGATGAGGATGCGGTCCGGTCCGATGCCGTAACGGGCAGCCTCGGCCACGATGTGCTCGGCGATGGCGAAGCGAGCCTCGGCGGTATCGGGGATGCCGCCTTCGTCGAGCGTAAGGCCGACAACGTTGGTGCCGTAGTGGGCGACCAGCGGAAAGATCTCATCCATGATCTGCTGCTTGCCATTGACCGAGTTGATGATGGGCTTGCCGGCGTAGCGGCGCACGGCGGCCTCGACAGCGGCGGGATCGGTGGAGTCGATCTGCAGCGGCAGCAGCGTGGAGCCCTGGAGCTGCTCGGTGGCCTGTTGGATGATCTTGACCTCGTCGATCTCGGGCAGGCCGACGTTGACGTCCAGGATGTCGGCGCCCTGTTCCTGCTGGCTGATGCCCTGGCTCACGACGTAGTCCAGGTCGCCGTCGCGCAGGGCCTGCTGCAGGCGCTTTTTGCCGGTGGGGTTGATGCGCTCGCCGATGACGGCGATCTTGTGGCCGTCGCAGGGAAGGTCCACGACCGTTTGGGCGCTCGTGACCGACATGCTGGGCTTGCGGCGGCGCGGGCTGGGTGTGTGGTTGTCGATAAGCGTGCGCAAGGCCGCCATGTGCGCCGGCGTGGTGCCGCAGCAACCGCCCACGACGCTCACACCGTCGGCGATCATGCCGGCGACGGCCTCGGCGTATTCGGGGGCTTGGATATCAAAGACGGTGTTGCCGTCGTCGTCTACATGGGGGAGTCCTGCATTAGCCTGCACCATAACGGGCTTGTCGGTAACGGTGAGCATACGTGCGGCGAGTCCTCGGAGCTCGGCCGGTCCTTGGCTGCAGTTGATGCCCAAAACGTCGGCACCGATGGCGTCGAGCGTGATGGCGGCCACCTCGGGACTCGTACCCAGGAAGGTGCGACCGTCTTCCTCAAAGGTCATGGTGGCAAAGACGGGCAGGTCGGAGTTCTCGCGGCAGGCGAGGACAGCCGCCTTGATCTCGGCCAGGTCGGTCATGGTCTCGATAATAAAGAGGTCCACGCCCGCATCGACGCCTGCGCGCACTTCCTCGGCAAAGAGGTCGTAGGCCTCGTCGAAGCTCAGGGTACCCAGGGGGCGAAGCAGCGCGCCGATGGGGCCGATATCGCCGGCGACGTAGCGGGCGCCGGCCTCGCGGGCACAGGCGACGGCCGCGGCAAAGACATCTGCCACGGTGGCGGCGCCGTCGAGCTTGTGGGCGTTGGCGCCAAAGGTGTTGGCGGTGATCACGTCGCAGCCAGCCTCGACGTACTGGCGCTGAATGTCGGTAATGACCTGGGGCTCCTCAAAGTTGAGCAGCTCGGGCAGGGCGCCCGCCTTCATGCCAGCGGCCTGCAACATGGTGCCCATGCCGCCGTCGAACAGCAGGTGTCCCGTGCCATCGATGGCCGCACGCAGGCGATCGTCCTTAATGCGCAGGTCGTCGATCGTGCGTGTCTTGTATGCAGCGCCGTTGCAGCGTGCGGCATTGACGGGCGCTGCCAGCGCGGTACCGTCCAGATTATGAGTGATAAGCGGAGTAAACATCGAGGGCTCCTAATGGCTGGAATAGCAGGTGGTGTGGGCGGCACGGAAGCGGCAGTTCTCGCGCATGCGGCAGATATTGCAGGTGGGGCGGCTTTGGGCGTCGTGGACCTCGCCATCGAACAGGCCGATCACCGCGGTCACGCTTTTGGTGGGCATGAGCAGGCTGGTGGGCGTGACGGTCAGGCCGATAAGCCGCGTGGCGTTGAGCGCATTGACGATCGAGCGCTGGGCCGAGAGCGGGCAGTCGCCGTAGCCGGGGCTAAAGCGCCAGTTGCCGGCGAGCCCATGAACGGCGGCGTCCGTCTTGACCTGCTGGTCCATTTGCTCAACGGCGGCTTCCACGTAAGCGGAGCACGCGGCGTCGAGCACGGCGCCCTCCAGGGGATGTTGGGCTCCCGTGGTGCGCAGGCGACGCTCGGCGTCCATGCCGAGGGTGCATGCCATGAGCGCGGCAAAGCGGGCGTCTTTGAGATGTCGATAGATATCACGACCGCGCAGCTCAACGTTGGTGCCGACCAGACGGATGCAAGGCTTGCCCTGCTCGTCC
>DBEWTR010000023.1:0-6522 GCA_048205775.1 Collinsella sp.
AGGCCATTAAGGCCGTTGCCATCGCGCGCGGTTTTTTGATCCCAACCGGTTTTGATATTTCCTGCGCGCCCGTGTTCTCCGACATTCTCATTAACGGGGAGTCGCGCACGGCCATCCGCCTTTCTATCTACGTTCACCAGATCAATCGAGCTGCTATGGATAACGTCGTCATGGATGATGTTAAGCCTGTGGCATAGCTTCTGCTAGCCTCGTTTCGCTCCCCAACGTTAGGACTTATGCACATGGATCAGCGTTCCGTACGCGATATTCTTGCCGGTAAAACCTACTTTATCCGCACCTTTGGCTGCCAGATGAATCAGCACGACTCTGAGCGCGTGAGCGGTCTGCTCGATTCGTATGGTTGCCTCATGGCGCTCGATCTTGAGCATGCCGATATCGTTGTCTTCATGACATGCTGCGTGCGCGAGGCCGCCGATACTCGCCTGTACGGTCAGTGCAATTCCTGCAAAAGCCTGCCGCCTTCGCCTTCGGGCAAGCGTGTGGTTGCCGTGGGCGGCTGCATCGCGCAGCGTGATGGCGAGGGACTGCTCACCAACGTCGATAACGTCAATGTCATCTTTGGCACGCATTCTATCGCACATGTGGCCGAGCTCATTGCCGAGGCGTTCCTTGACGGCAAGCGTCATATCCGCACCAATGAGCATGAGGATACGGATGCCATGAGCATGCCGTGGCATCGAGAGACCCAGTATCACGCTTGGGTGCCCATCATGACGGGCTGCAATAATTTCTGCACCTATTGCATCGTGCCGTACGTGCGCGGTCGCGAAAAGAGCCGCCCCTTCGAGGAGATTGTCGACGAGGTGACCGGTTTGGTGCGCCAGGGCGTGCGTGAGATTACGCTGCTGGGCCAAAACGTTAACTCATATGGTCGCGATCTGTTTGGCAAGCCGCGTTTTGCCGATCTGCTGCGTGCCGTGGGCGATACGGGTGTGGAGCGCATCTTCTTTACGTCTTCGCATCCCAAGGACCTGTTGCCCGAGACCATCGACGCCATGGCCGAGACGCCTGCCGTTATGCCGCAGCTGCACTTGGCCGTCCAGTCAGGTTCGACGCGGATCCTCAAAGAGATGAATCGCCGTTATACACGTGAGGACTATCTGGGCCTGGTCGATCGCATTCGCAACCGTATGCCCGATATCGCGCTCTCGACCGACATTATCGTTGGCTTCCCAGGCGAGACTGAAGAAGACTTTGAGCAGACGCTCTCGCTTGCCGAGACGGTCCGCTATGCCCAGGCCTATACCTTCATCTACTCCAAGCGCGCTGGTACCCCGGCCGCCGAGATTGATGATCCCACACCGCACGAGGTCATCCTTGAGCGCTTTAACCGTCTGGTCAAGGTTATCGAGACGACAGCGCACGAGTACAACCAGGGTGAGCTCCATACCGTGGTGCCGGCGCTCATTGAGGGTACGAGTAAAAAGAACGATGCGGTGCTGCTGGGCAAGAGCCCCAAGAATCAGACCGTTCATGCGCCCATTCCCGAGGGATATAGCATCGACCAGCTTGTCGGTAAGATCGTTGATGTTGACGTCGACGTTGCTAAGACGTGGTATTTGTCAGGCTCCGTTGTGGGTGAGCCGCGCTAATGATTTCTCCCGGGGCAGGTCTTTCCGCCGTTGCGATCGTCGGTCCGACGGCGGTTGGTAAAAGTGACGTCGCTGACCGTTTGGCCGCTCGCCTTTCGTCTGAAGTGCTGTCGTGCGATGCGATGCAAATCTATCTCGGTATGTATATCGGCACCGCAAAGATGACGCCCGATGAGTGTACGGCGCCTCTGCGTCTCGTTGACATCGTAGAGCCGGGCGTCGCGTACTCTGCGGCGCTTTACCAGGCAGACGCTCGCGCGCATGTTGAGCGCCTGCTCGGGTCTGGACGTCTTCCGGTGTTTTGCGGGGGTACGGGCCTGTATCTCAAGGCCGCCCTCGATGAGATGGATTTTCCCTCGGGAGAACTTGAGGACGATCGCCGTGCGGGTTATCAGGAACTTGCCGAGCGCATTGGTGAGGAAGCGCTGCATAAGCTGCTTGCCGAGCGCGATCCTGAGTCTGCCGCGGTCATTCATCCTCATAATGTGCGCCGCGTGATTCGTGCGCTCGAAATGCATGATGACGGCGTTTCCTACGCACAGCAAAAGTCACAGTTTAGTGTTCCATGTGAGCATTATCATGCCTTGTGGTTTGGCTTGACACGCAATCGTGAACTGCTTTACGAGCGCATTAACCTGCGCGTTGACCTCATGTTTGAGCAGGGTCTTGTTGATGAGGTCCGTGGCCTTATGGACCAGGGGCTTGAAGATGCGCTCACTTCGATGCAGGCGATTGGCTACAAAGAAATCATTGATGCTTTTAACGGTGTGATGACTATGGATGAGGCTCGTGAACTCATTAAGATGCGTTCGCGTCGCTATGCCAAGCGTCAGCTTTCGTGGTTTAAGCGCGACGATCGTATTGTGTGGTTCGATATGGACGAATATACGGTCGATGAGGTCGTTGAGGATATCTTGCATCGCATCGAGGCTGCCTGATGGCCCGGTTTCCCCTCGTTCCCACAGCACCCGAGCCTGAGCGTGCCATTCTTGTCGGCGTCGAGTGGCGCGACAATGCGTGGCCGCTCGATCGCTCGCTCGATGAGCTTGAGCGCCTGGCGCACACGGCTGGCGCCCGGTGTGTTGCTCGTTTGTCGCAGCGACTGGTTAAACCCTATCCTAAATCGTTTATCGGTTCCGGCAAGGTTGAAGAGCTGTGCGGCTTAGTGCATCGCATGGATGCCGATGTCGTTATTTTTGACGACGATCTGACGCCTTCACAGCAGTCCTATCTGGAGAAGGCCGTGGGCGAACCGGTTAAGATCATCGATCGCACGGCGCTCATTCTTGATATTTTCGGCCTGCATGCCCAGACGCGCGAGGGTCGTCTACAGGTGCAGCTGGCGCAGCTTCAATATCTGTTGCCTCGTCTGCGTGGCATGTGGAGCCATCTTGCCAAGGAGCAGACGCGCGGCGGCATCGGTTCGCGCTTTGGCCAGGGTGAAAGCCAGCTCGAGGTTGACCGTCGCTTGATTCGCAATAAGATTGCCGCGCTTCGTCGTGAGCTCAAGCAGGTTGAACAGCGTCGCGATGTCCAGTCCAAGAGCCGCATTGAGTCACCGGCGTTTCGCGTCGCGTTAGCCGGTTATACCAATGCCGGTAAATCGACGTTGCTCAATCGCCTGACCGGCTCTACGGTACTTTCGCAGGACAAGCTGTTTGCTACGCTCGACCCGACGACGCGTTCGTATCGCCTGCCCGGCGGTCGCGGCATGACGATTACTGATACCGTCGGCTTTATTCAAAAGCTGCCGCATGGTCTGGTCGATGCCTTTAAATCGACGCTGTCCGAGGTGTTGGGTGCCGATCTAATTCTCAAAGTCGTAGATGCGTCTGACGAGGACTATGAGCGGCAGCTTGAGGCTGTCGACCGCGTTCTTGATGAGATCGGCGCTGGAGAGCGTTTAACGCTGACCGTATTCAATAAAATCGATCTTCTCGATAGCGTTGATCGTCTGAGCTTCCGTCGTCGCTATCCCGAGGCCGTGCTGTTCTCGGCCCAGACGGGCGAGGGACTCGACGATCTCGTCGACCGAATTGCTCGTGAGGCGGCTGCCACCGATGTGTTGCTCTCCGCTGATATCCCGTATCGCGAGGGCGCCCTTATCACGCTGGTGCATGAGCAGGGAACCCTTTTGCACGAGGAATATCTTGAGGACGGCGTTCGTATTGTGGCGAAGCTGCCGGCCCGTATCGCGCCGCGGCTCGAGCGTTATCGCACTGAGTAGACGAGCTCCAAAATGCCCAGAATGATGGGCTGATGCAGCAGATAAAAGGGGAGTGCATGACGTCCAAGGCTGGCGAGCGCCGGGACGGGATTGGTGTAGGCCCAGCTTGGGGCGGGATGTTCACATCTTTGAGCGGTACGCGCAGCGAAGTATCCTGTGAGATACATGAATATGAACGGGATGATTGGATAATAGTCGCCTGAAACGAACCAGGGGCCGGGAAATCCTAGCCACGCCAAATAGGGGAATGAATAGGTCGATTTCGGGATGCCCCATGTCGCTGCGAAGAGAGCGAGGCATATCGCAATGCCCCACGTGCTGGGCACTTTCTGAAGCATCGGTCGTGTTACGGCTGCCACAGCGGTACACGCCGCCATGCAATAAATGATGCCAAAGTTCACTGAATCGTCGACCGATACGAGCGTTGTTGCGATCCAGACGACCAAAGCTGCGGCTGCGTACTTGGCCGCTCGTTTAGCATTGTTGCGTGAGAGCGTGCACATCCAACCCGCGATAAACAAAAATACCCAGCTGATGCTGGCGCGCCAGATGTCTTGAAAGACAGTCTGGGTAAACCAGGGCATATCCCAGTCGTACAGGTAGGCAAGATCGTAGCAAGCGTGAAAACCTGCCATTGAAATCATCGTAAACCCGCGGACGGTATCAAAGATGGTGATGCGTTTTTGCATTACGAGAACCGGCGCATTAATCCGACAACCTTACCCAAAATAACGGGGTTCGTCGCATAGATGGGCTCCATGGTGTCGTTCTCAGGCTGCAGGCGCACGCGCCCCTGCTCCTTGTAGAACGTCTTGACGGTCGCCGAGCCATCGATCATGGCCACGACGATTTCGCCGTTCATGGCGCTCTTTTGCTCGCGAACGATAATGTAGTCACCGTTGTAGATGCCGACATTGATCATTGAGTTGCCGTGCACTTCAAGGATAAAGGAGCCCTGGTCTGTGGCGATTTCGGTCGGGATGGTAAAGGTGTCCTCGATATTTTGCTCGGCCAGAATGGGAATCCCAGCCGCGACGCGACCGACGAGCGGCAGTGAGACCGTTCCGCGGGGCGCTGTGGGTTCATCGGATTTGGAAATCGAGACGGAGGATCCGTCCTCATCAAAAAGCTCTAGGGCGCGAGGCTTGGTGGCATCGCGCTTGAGCAGCCCTCGAGCCTCCAGGGCAGAGAGATGAGCATGCACCGTGCTGGGGGAGGAGAGGCCTACGGCCGATGCCATCTCGCGCACACTGGGCGGATAGCCCTTCTCCTGCTGATATTCCTTGATGAAGTCGTAAATCTGCTGCTGACGCTTGGTAATTTTGCGAGCCATCAGGGGATCCTCTCTGCCAATGTCAAACAAATGTTCGATTATTGCTTGACAGGAACAACTGTTCGAAGATAATAATACCCGAACATTCGTTCTCGCGCTAGACATTTTTGTCCGCGCGGCTTGATAAAACTGTTCTCAGCAAAACACGCGAGAGGAGAACATGATGAACGCAACGGATATGGTCCAGGGAAACCTCGCCCTTAAGCTCGAGACGCCTGCGGAACCCACTTTTACGGTTGTTCAGGGTGGTCGCTCCGGCTTTCAGCCTTTGACCGTAAAGCCTGCTCGCAATCAGCAGGCTGTAGTCGCGCCGGGCCGCGTTGCCCTGAAGGTTCTGACGATTGTCGCCGTTGCCGTTGCGCTTACGCTCTTCTTTGTCCTCGCTATGTCGGTCTTTAGCGCTCGTCACGCCGCGTATGCCGAGTCCGTTTCCAACGTTACCTACGAGACCGTTCGCGTTCAGCCTGGCGATTCTCTTTGGTCGCTTGCCGAGGAATATCCAATCGAAGGCCTTTCCACGCAAGAGACTTCCGACATGATCCGTAACGTCAATCATCTGGAGCATGGTTCGCTCGCCGCCGGTGCGCATCTTAAGGTTCCTATTCGTTCGTAATCATTATCGCGCTGCGCATGGTACCCTTGTTATCGTTTAAGAGGAGGTACCATGCGCTGTCCTAAATGCGGCAAGGCACATACCCGCGTCGTTGATTCCCGTATGCAGGAGTCAAATAACACCATTAAGCGCCGTCGCGAATGTTGCTCGTGTAACTATCGCTTTACAACGTTCGAGCGATGCGAAGACCCAATTGAGGTCATTAAGTCGGACGGAACCAAGCAGCGGTTCGATCGCAATAAGCTGCTCGTCGGCTTGATGCGCGCCACCATCAAGCGCGATATCGACACTAAGAAGCTCAATGAGATTATCGACGACATCGAGGTCGAGCTGCGCTCTCGTACGCTGACGGCCGTCACGTCCCATGAGTTGGGTGACATGGTGCTCAAGCGTTTGGCCAAGATCGACAAGGTGGCGTACATCCGCTTTGCCTCGGTCTACCGCGATTTCAAAGACGTCGATGAGTTTCTGCAAGAGCTCGACAAGCTAAGGTGATTCCATGTCCAATATTACCGTCAACATAAAGCGTCTCGACCCCACCGCCGAGCTTCCCAAATACGCCCATCCCACCGATGCCGGCTTGGATCTGCGTTCCAACGAGGACTGCGTCCTGAAGCCCTTCGAACGCCGTCTGGTCTCTACTGGGCTGGCCATCGCCCTGCCCGATGGCTACGCCGGCTTTGTCCAGCCCCGTAGCGGTCTCGCCATCAAGCAGGGCCTGTCTATAGTCAACACG
>DBEWTR010000028.1:0-2382 GCA_048205775.1 Collinsella sp.
GGAGGCCTTTATGGCGATCCTCAAGGTGGACGAGTAGGTCTATGGCGCTTTCCGAATATAGTCTGCGGCTGCTGGGCGCCTATGCCGAGCAGCCGTTCCTTATGGCTCCCATGGCGGGCGTGACCGACCCCGCCTACCGCATCATGTGCCGTCGCCGCGGTGCCAATCTCGCCTATAGCGAGATGGTGAGCGTGGCGGGCCTTGCCTATGCTAGCAACAAAACGTGGCGCCTGGTGCTGCCGGCCGACGAGGAGCAGCAGATTTGCGTGCAGCTCTTTGGCTCCAAGCCCGAGCAGTTTGCGAGCGCCGTCGCCGCCGTCGAGGATCGTGTGGGCGATCGTCTGTCGCTCATCGATATCAATATGGCATGCCCCGCCCGCAAGGTCGTTACCAAGGGCGAGGGCTCGGCGCTTATGCGCACACCCGATCTGGCCGAGAAGATTGTTGAGGCAGCTGTGGGCGCGGCTCATGTTCCCGTGACCGTGAAGATCCGCAAGGGTTTTTATGCCGAGGACCGCAACGCCGCAACGTTTGCCCAGATGCTCGAAGGGGCGGGCGCCTCCGCAGTTGCCGTGCACGGTCGTTGTGCCACGCAGCTCTATACGGGGCAGGCCGATTGGTCTGTCGTCGATGAGGTCGCAGATGCCGTCGAGATTCCCGTGATTGGTTCGGGCGATGTGTTCTGCGCCGAGGATGCCGCGGAGCATCTGCGCAGTTCTGGTGCCAGCGCGGTGTTTATCGCGCGCGGCATCTACGGCAATCCGTGGGTGTTCGGTGATGCTCGCGCCCTTGCGCTCGATGGCACGCCGGTTCCTTCTCGCTCCTCGGTCGAGCGCCTGGAGGCTCTGCGTGAGCACCTGACGTTGACGCACGAGCTTCTGCCGCTTATGTCACGCGCCCGTACGTACGCGAGCTGGTATCTAAAGGGCATGCCCCATGCCGCCGCCTGGCGCGCTCAGGTGGTGCGCTGCTCCACGTACGAGGAGTTTATGGCACTGGTCGATGATATCGAGCGCGATGTGGTGGCCTGCGAGGCTGCCCTTGCCGCCGGCGAATCGGTGCCCCCTCATCCGCTGGAGGCTTAAGGGTGGCCGTTACCGCGCTGTACGTGCACGTGCCGTTTTGCGCCCAAAAGTGCCGGTACTGCGACTTTGACTCGCGCAGTTTTTCTCCGTGCGACCTGAGTGCTGCGCTCGATGTCTATTTTGAGCAGTTGTTCGCGCGCCTCGATGCTTTTGGCAAGGCTGGGGCCCTTGACCATATCCGCACCGTCTATGTTGGCGGCGGTACGCCGTCGCTGGCGGGGGAGCGCCTGGTGGAGCTGGCGCGGCGTATTCGTGCGTGGTGCGCCCCCGTTGAGTTTACCTGCGAGGCCAATCCCGAGTCGCTGACCGCCGAGCTTGCCACTGCGCTTGCCAAGGTTGGTGTCACACGCGTCTCTCTGGGCGTGCAAACGCTCGATAACACCGAACTTACCGCCATCGGCCGTATTCACGATGCCGATCGGGCGTTTGCCGCCATCGCGACGGTCAAGAACTCTGGGCTTGACGTGTCGTGCGACCTTATGTGCGGACTTCCCGGGCAGACCGCAGCGAGTTGGAAGCGCACGCTCGATGGCGTGCTGGCGGCGGCTCCGCATCATGTGTCGGTCTACCCGCTCACGCTTGAGGAGGGGACTCCCCTTTATCGCATGGCGTGCCGCGACGAGTCGGTCGAGCCCGACGAGGATTTTCAAGCTTCGTGCATGGATGTGGCGCGTGAGCGTCTGG
Organism: Collinsella sp.; assembly: GCA_048205775.1. Classification (GTDB taxonomy): domain Bacteria; phylum Actinomycetota; class Coriobacteriia; order Coriobacteriales; family Coriobacteriaceae; genus Collinsella. The sequence continues at coordinate 1,770 of DBEWTR010000028.1, forward strand.
GTGCGGCCGGCTATCACCCGTATGAGGTGGCAAGCTATGCGCTCGACGGACATGAGTGCGCCCATAACATTGCCTACTGGACCGGCCAGGGCTATTTGGGCCTGGGTCGTTCCGCCGCGGGCATGCTCGACGCCGAGGATTTCGACCGTCTTGCAGGTTTGTTCCCCGGCGTGTCTTCTCGAGGCGATTCGTACCGCGTGCGTCTGGTGCAACGTGACGATGACGCGACGGCGTTTGAGGCCGAATATCTGTCGCAGCGTGAGGCTGCGGCTGAAGACCTGATGCTGTCTTGTCGCATGACGGGCGGTGTTGCGTCCGACCTGTTGGTTCGTGCAGCTTGCGTCATCCCGGCCGATGAGCTGGCAGCTGCCTGCGATCGCGCGCTCGAATTGGGCCTTGCCACTTGGGTGCCCGAGACGCTCGGTGTCCATGAGGGACCTTTCACTTCGGCAGATGTCGTCGCGGGCTATGTTCGAGCTCGTCTGGCGCCGACGCACTTGGGCTGGCTCGATGGAAATGTTCTGTTCGAGCTGTTTTGGGATCTAGCTTAGGCCGCTCGGGTAGAATTACCGGAATATATACGCTGCTGTGAGCAGGAGGTTGCCGCGCATGG
>DBEWTR010000036.1:0-4591 GCA_048205775.1 Collinsella sp.
GATTTGGAGAGTAACCCTGTGCCCGGCCGACGGGATCCCTAAGCACGCCATGCTTCTTATGTGCAGCAAAGCTAATACTGCTAAAATACAAAGCGCTCATGTAGTTTAAACGCACGACGATAAGGAGCACCAGTGGGTAACCACTTCCGTACCTCCGGTGCGGGCGATGATGCCCCCAAGACGCAGGCAGGCGTCCAGGGCAGTCGTTTCGCCACTCCGGATTCAGAGGGCCAGCCTGTTGCTCAGGCCCCCGCTCAGCCGGCAGATCAGGCACAGCCGGCATCCGATCCCTTTGCCTACAATCCAACCAGCGATGTCGCGCTTTCCGGCACGGCGGGTTTTGAGCCCGTTCAGGCCGTGACCGCTCGCGTGGAGCGGCCTCAGGCTGGTGCCGCCACGCCGCAGCCTACCATGGCCGGCATTCCCGACCCCATGGCCCCTGCGACGCCGGCTCCTCAGCCTGCGCAGTCCGGTCTCTTTGCCGCTATTCCCGACCCCACGCAGCCTGCTGCCCCGGTGGTCGAGAGCGATCAGGCCGCCGAGGTCGCAAGCCTCGATAACGCGCTCAACAACCCCGATTTCACGTCGGTGTTTGCGCCCATCGATCCGCAGGCCAGCCGCAAGAAGATGGCCAAGCAGGCCGGTGTCGAGCCCGTTATCCTTATGGAGCATGTCACCAAGATCTATCCGGCACAGCCCAACAAGCCTGCACTCGACGACATCAACATCGAGATCTATCCGGGCGAGTTCGTCTTCCTGGTCGGTCACTCCGGTTCGGGTAAGACCACGCTGCTGTCGACGCTCAACCGCGACGTCAAGCCGACGAGCGGCCGCATCCTGGTTGCCGGTCAGGATCTCATGAAGATCAAGAACCGCAAGGTTCCGTTCCTGCGCCGCCAGATTGGCGCCGTGTTCCAGGACTTTAAGCTTCTGCCGCAAAAGACCGCCTACGAAAACGTGGCGTTTGCCCTTCAGTGCATCGGCAAGCCCAAGGGCGTCATTCGCAGCCAGGTGCCCGAGGTGCTGCGTCTGGTCGGTCTGGCCGATCAGATGGACTCGCTGCCCGACCAGCTTTCCGGTGGCGAGCAGCAGCGCGTTGCCGTCGCCCGCGCTATGGTCAACCGTCCGCCGCTGCTGATCTGCGACGAGCCCACGGGTAACCTCGACCCGGCGATCTCGCTGGGCATCATGAAGCTGCTCGAGCGTATTAACCGCACCGGCACCACCGTGATCGTCGCCACGCACGACCGCGAGATGGTCGATAGCATGCACCGTCGCGTGATCGCCCTTGAGGGCGGCCACGTTATCCGCGACCAGGAGAGGGGAGGTTACGGCAACTATGGCACCAACTAACGTGGGCTACTCCTTCAAAGAGGCAATCAGCCACTTCTTCCGTAACTGGACTACCTCGCTCGGCGCCGTCATCACGATCTTCCTTTCGCTGTTTATCATCGGCCTGTTCATCATGGGCTCCGCGATGCTGAACTCCGTGATCGGCACCGTCGAGGATCAGGTTGTCATCAACGCGTTCATTAGCGATGACGCCGATCAGGCCGATGTTCAGGCTTTTGAGGCCGAGCTTAAGACGTGGAATAACGTCAAGTCCGTGACCTATAAGGACAAGGACGACGCGCTGGCCGAGTATACGAGCAAGATGTCGGGCAACGCCGACGCCACCATGAGCGCACTCGACGGCCAGAACCCGCTGCCGGCTTCGTTTGCAATTGAGATGGACGATCCGTCCAAGGTTGAGAGCACGGCAGAGAAGCTCAAGAAGGATGCCGATTTCCAGAAGATCGCGGATGACGGCGACGTCAACGCGAGCGTGCTGTACGGCCAGGAGGAAGTGAGCCGCCTGTTCCAGGTGACCAACTACATCCGCATCGCCGCCGTGGTGCTCGTTGGCCTTCTGACCTTTATCGCATTCATCTTCATCAACAACACGATTCGCCTGTCCATCACGGCGCGTCGTCGTGAGATTGCGATTATGCGTCTGGTCGGCGCCAGCAACGGTTTCATTCGCGGCCCGTTTATCACCGAGGGCGTACTGCAGGCCATTTTGGGCTCGCTGCTTTCCATCGGCGTTCTGGAGCTGCTGCGCAACCTGATGATTCCGCGTCTGCAGGAGAGCATCGGCTGGATGTCGTTTGCCCTGCCGATGCAGTACTACCTGGTGACCTATGCTGCGCTGATTCTGGTCGGCGTGATTATCGGTCTCTTTGGTTCTGCCATCGCCATGCGCCGCTACCTGCGCGTGTAGGCATGCTTGGAATTCATCCCTTCCAACGGGTCGTCTCTTATGGGGCGGCCCGTTTTTTGATCCCTAGGGGACGGCAGGAAAGCGAATCATTTGGGTAGACTCTTTGGAGTTCGCAATCGATAGTTAGGAGGCGCCATGGGGCGCAATAACAAGCATAAGCGTGGAGCTCGCAATCAGCGCGGGCCGGTGCGCAGCGAACGCCGTCCGAGCCTGACCGGGCGCGTGCAGCTCCATGAGCATAGCGCCTACGTTGTAACCGAAAACGGCGACTACAAGGTCATGGGCCGCGGTAAGCGCGAGATCATGGATGGCGATACCGTTGCCGTGAGCATTAAGAACAGCCCGCACGGTGAGCGGCGCGCCGTGATCGAAAGCGTGGTTGAGCGTGCAGCCATAAGCGTGGTGGGCACGTACCAGACCGCCGGTCCGCTCGGTGTGATCGAGCCGCTCGATTCGCGTCTGAAGGCCGACTTCTTCATTCTGCCCGAGGATACCTCGGCGGATCGTCTGGGTGTCCACCCGGGTGATGCTGTTGTCGCGCGCATTTTGACCTACCCGACGCGCCTGGAATCGGGTACCGTGACGATCGAGCGCCGCATTGGCGGAGATGACGCGCCCGATTTGGGCGTTCAATATGTGATGGCGCGTTACGGCTATACCGATAGCTATCCCGAGGCCGCGCTGGACGAGGCCGAGGGGCTTTCGCTCGATGTGTCCGCGGCGCTTAAGGACCCGCTCCGCCGCGATCTGCGCGACCGCTTTGTCATCACGATCGACCCGGTCGACGCGCGCGACTTTGACGATGCCATTTCGTTGGAGCGCACGCCCGAGGGTGGCTACAAGCTGGGTGTGCATATCGCCGACGTTTCACACTATGTGGCTTGGGACGGGCATATCGATCTTGAGGCTCGCCATCGTACGACATCGGTGTATCTGGCCGATCGCGTGCTTCCCATGCTGCCCGAACGCCTGTCCAATGACCTGTGCTCGCTTCGCCCTGACGAGGACCGTCTTGCGTTTACCGTCGATATCGAGCTCGATGCGCAGGGTCGCGTGCGGCATTACGATCCGTATCCCAGCGTGATTCGCTCGCGTGTGCGTATGGACTATGACGGCGCCGAGGCGCTGCTGGTGCGTGCCGGCGCGGTTGAGTATTCGGTGCTGGAGGGTGCAGCCGAGGATGTTGCGGCTGCCGAGACCTCGCGCGAGGAAGCGCTTGAGCGCGGTCTTGCGTGCGAGGAGGCCGCCCGCGGCTACAACATCGACCTCGGCGATTTCCTTGTCTCCGCTAACGAACTCGCCGAACTTCGCCGTCGTATTCGTCGCGCCCGCGGCTCAGTCGATTTTGACACAGCCGAGATTCGCGCTCTATTGGATGAGGACGGAGTGCCCGTGCAGATTGTGGCGCGTGAGCGTTCGTGTGCCACGTCGCTTATCGAGGAAGCCATGCTGCTCGCCAACGAGTGCGTTGCAGAGTGGCTGGCAGACCGTGATATCGAGGCCTGCTATCGCGTGCATGAAGATCCGAGCCCCGATAGCCTGCACGGTGCCGCCGTTGCGCTGGCGCAGCTAGGCATCATCGACGATCGCCGTGCTGCCGGTATTGCCCTGGGGAGCCCCGATGAGCTGCAGGCTGCAGTTGATGCTGCCGCCGGTACGGCCAACGCACCGCTCGTTAACACGCTGCTTCTGCGCAGCATGCAGCGCGCGCTGTACAAGCCGCGCAACGAGGGCCACTTTGCGCTCGCCGCGCCGTGCTACTGTCACTTTACGAGTCCCATCCGTCGCTACCCCGATCTGGTGGTGCACCGCGTACTCAAGCTGCAGTTGGCCTATGAGCAGCTGGGCGGCAAGGACGCCCTGGTCCGTACGCCGCGCCTGATCGGCAAGGGGCGCGAGTCACTGCCGCGCATTCTGCCGCAGATCTGCCGCGCATGCAGCGATGCCGAGCGCGCGGCAGATGCCGCCAGCCATGCGACGCAAAAGATCAAGATTGCCCAGTACTATGAGGACCGTCTGGGCGAGCGCTATGCCGGAACCGTCTCGTGGGTTAGCAGCATGGGCCTTTTTGTGCGCTTGGACCTAACGCAGGTCGAAGGCTTGGTTTCGATCAAGAGTCTGGGCAACGAGTGGTTCGAGTTCGACGAGGACGCGCTCACGCTCACAGGTGCCGACACGGGCACCCGTTACGAGCTGGGGCAGCGCGTGATTATCGAGGTCTCGCGCGTCAATACCACGCGTGGGCACTTGGACTTTAAGCTTATCCATTAGCCAAATCCCGACTCATGGTGGGGGAGCGGAGGGCGGCCTTTCGGGACCGCCCTTCGCATT
>DBEWTR010000040.1:0-2503 GCA_048205775.1 Collinsella sp.
GACTTCCCAAGAACCCCTCATTTTTAATGCGTCTGCAAAATGACTAATTGCTTTGACCTGCTGAAACACTATATGTTGTGTTTGACCTAAAAAAAGAATACAGGATATAGATGCCTCTTTGTCGTATGATAGATGGCGGACAGAGAACGAGAACCTTATTCGCCCCATTTGGACACGTCTTTGAGCCGCTTGATCGGCCGCGAGGATTGTCCGCATGAGGACTTATGGTTTATCGAGAACACAGATTGCGCGACGGCGCCGCAAGACAGGGGCAAGCCCTGCCGGGTATCGTTTGGCTCTGAAGCGCGATGAGGCTACGATGCGAAAGAGGCAAGAGGATGAAGATCATCAAGCGCAGCGGCACCGAGGTTGTCTTTGACATCGATAAGATCGTCAATGCCATCCGTGGCGCAAACTTGGAGGTCGAGGAGAGCTCTCGTCTTGCCGACCGCCAGGTGGTTTACGCGGCGCAAAACGTCGCCGAGGCATGCGAGAACGCGGGCCACACTGTTTCGGTCGAGGAGATTCAGGATTTGGTCGAGGACGAGATCATGCGTCTCGACTGCTACGAGGTTGCCCGCCACTACATCATCTATCGCTATGTTCAGAGCCTGAAGCGCCAGAAGAACACGACCGATGACAAGATCCTGTCGCTGATCGAGTGCAATAACGAAGAGGTCAAGCAGGAGAACTCCAACAAGAACCCGACCGTCAATTCCGTTCAGCGTGACTACATGGCCGGCGAGATCTCCAAGGACCTGACCCAGCGTGTGCTGCTGCCTCAAGAGATCGTGGATGCCCATAATGAGGGCCTGATCCATTTCCACGATTCGGATTACTTTGCCCAGCACATGCACAACTGCGATCTGGTGAACCTGGAGGACATGCTCCAGAACGGCACTGTTATCTCGGGTACGCTGATCGAGAAGCCGCACAGCTTCTCGACCGCCTGCAACATCGCGACGCAGATCATCGCCCAGGTTGCTTCCTCCCAGTACGGTGGCCAGTCGATTTCGCTGACCCATCTTGCCCCGTTCGTCGAGGTGAGCCGTCAAAAGATTCGCGGCGAGGTCGCTCGCGAGCTTGAGGAGCTCGGCGTCTCTGCGTCTGCCGAGAAGGTCCGTGAGGTCGTTGAGGACCGTCTGCGTGACGAGATCCGTCGCGGCGTCCAGACGATTCAGTATCAGGTCGTGACCCTTATGACCACCAATGGCCAGGCGCCGTTCGTGACGGTCTTTATGTATCTTAACGAGGCCCGTACGCCTCAGGAGAAGCACGACCTTGCCATGATCGTGGAGGAGACGCTTCGCCAGCGCTACGAGGGCGTTAAGAACGAGGCCGGCGTATGGATCACCCCGGCATTCCCCAAGCTTATCTATGTACTCGAGGACGATAACGTTCACGAGGATTCCCCGTACTTCTACCTGACCCAGCTGGCTGCCAAGTGCACTGCCAAGCGTATGGTGCCCGATTACATCTCCGAGAAAAAGATGCGCGAGCTCAAGCTGTCGAAGGGCGAGACCGCGGGTAACGGCGACTGCTATACCTGCATGGGCTGCCGCAGCTTCTTGACGCCCGACCGCTCGGGCAACGGCTTTAACAACGTTGCCAACGCGCTGAACTACGACCCGAACAAGCCCAAGTACTATGGTCGCTTTAACCAGGGCGTCGTGACCATCAACCTGCCCGATGTCGCGCTGAGCTCGCACCAGGATATGGATAAGTTCTGGAAGATCTTCGACGAGCGCCTTGAGTTGTGCCACCGTGCCCTGCTGTGCCGTCATGAGCGCCTGATGGGTACGCTTTCTGACGCCGCACCGATTCTGTGGCAGTACGGCGCCCTCGCTCGTCTGAAGAAGGGCGAGACGATCGACAAGCTGCTCGTGGGCGGATACTCCACCATTAGTTTGGGTTATGCCGGCCTGTATGAGTGCGTCAAGTACATGACGGGCCACAGCCACACCGAGAAGGAGGGCACGCCCTTTGCCATGGCCGTCATGCAGCGCATGAACGACAAGTGCGCCGAGTGGAAGGCCGAAAGCGATATTGACTTCTCGCTGTACGGTACCCCGCTTGAGTCGACGACCTACAAGTTCGCCAAGTGCCTGCAACGTCGTTTTGGCATCATCCCGGGCGTGACGGACAAGGGCTACATCACCAACAGCTACCACGTCCACGTGTCCGAGGAGATCGACGCATTCGACAAGCTTAAGTTCGAGGGCATGTTCCAGCAGCTTTCGCCGGGCGGTGCCATTTCCTACGTCGAGGTTCCCAACATGCAGGACAACCTCAAGGCTGTCATTCGCGTGATGCAGTACATCTACGACAACATCATGTACGCCGAGCTCAACACCAAGAGCGACTACTGCCAGGTGTGCGGCTACGATGGTGAGATCAAGATTGTCGAGGATGACGGCAAGCTGGTGTGGGAGTGCCCCAATTGCGGCAATCGTGACCAGGAGAAGATGAATGTCGACCGTCGTACGTGCGGCTACATCGGTAC
>DBEWTR010000031.1:0-5986 GCA_048205775.1 Collinsella sp.
CCTTTTTTGCGCCAGACAGGTACAATGATGAACACTGTACCGTAGCGGAGCGCCCCGCGCGCGCCGCAATCACGCGAAAGGGTTTCCCATGGCCGAGATCTCGTCCTCCCGTATCGTCATCACCGTCCTTGGCAAGAACCGCCCCGGTATCGTCGCCGGCGTCACCCGTGTTCTGGGCGAGGCCAACGTCGACATCCGCGACATTACGCAGTCCATTATCGAGGACATCTTTACCATGACCATGCTGGCCGACACCGCCGAGTCCAAGCTCGACTTCGCCGAGCTGCAGAAGGCGCTAGCCGAGGCTGGCGAGCTTTCGGGCGTCAACGTGTCCATCCAGCGCGAGGACGTCTTTAACTTTATGTACCGCCTGTAGCGAACAAGCCGCCGGGGATTGCCTGACACGCGCATGCCCATGCAAGCCACCCCGATGCGGCCCGGAGAGGAGCGCGCATGGCCTACGACGCCAAGAAAATCTATTACCGCTTCGATGACCACTTGAGCCGACTGGTTCTGGATTACGAAGCAAGCCGCCAGATTTCGTCTGAAAGCGAAAGCCTCTACCACGGCCTGCCGACCGCCCCGTACGACGAGGACCTGTTTGTCGAGCACAATGTCAAGCGCGGCCTGCGCAATGCCGACGGCTCGGGCGTGGTCGCGGGCCTCACTCGTATCTCGGATGTGCACGGCTACAACAAGGTCGACGGAAAGGTCGTGCCCGATCAGGGCAAGCTCACGCTTCGCGGCTACAGCATCGAGGATCTGGTCAACAATGCCCAGGCCGAGAATCGCTACGGCTACGAGGAAGTCGCCTATCTGCTTATCACGGGTTCGCTGCCCAACAAGGAAGAGCTCGACGGCTTTTGCGAACGCCTGGGCGCCTTTAGACATCTAAGCGACGAGTACGTTAAAGAGTTCCCTATGACCACGGTGTCGTCGAGCATCATGAACGTGCTCCAGCGCGCCGTACTGCTGCTCTACGCCTTCGATGCCGAACCAGACGTGATCACGCCCGAGCACGAAATCGACGTCGCCATTTCCATGCTCGCACGTCTCCCGCGCATTGCCGCCTTCGCACACATGGCCTCGGTCGCCAAGCTTCGCGGCTCCGAGGTTCACGTGCCGCACCCCACGCCCGGTCTCTCCACCGCCGAGACCATCCTACAGGTCCTGCGCGGCGGCATGGCGTTCACCCGCGATGAGGCGATGCTGCTCGACGTTATGCTCATGCTGCATGCCGAGCACGGCGGCGGCAACAACTCCACCTTCGCTTGCCGCGTGCTGTCGTCTTCGGCCACCGACCCGTATTCCGCCTACGCCGCGGCTATCGGCTCGCTCAAGGGCCCGCGCCACGGCGGCGCCAATGCCAAGGTCGTGTCTATGCACGAGGACATCCGCGCGCATGTCTCCAACTGGGAGGACGAGGACGAGGTCGCGGCCTACCTGGGCAAGATCCTCGACAAGCAGGCCTTCGACGGCACGGGCCTCATCTACGGCATGGGCCACGCCGTCTATACGCTCAGCGACCCGCGCGCCGAGGTCTGCCGCCGTTACGCGCGCTCACTGGCAGCCAAGAAGGACTTGGGCGAAGAGTTCGCACTCATCGAGCGCATCGAGCGCCTGGCACCGCAGGTGATGCGCGACCACGGCATGACCAAGCCTATCTGCGCCAACATCGACCTGTACACAGGCTTTATCTACAAGATGCTCGGCGTACCCGAGACGCTTTTTACGCCGCTATTCGCCGTCGCCCGCATGGCCGGCTGGTCGGCACACCGCATGGAAGAGCTCTTCTGCGCGCACCGCATTATTCGCCCCGCGTATCGCCCGGTTATCGAGCCGCTGGAGTACAAGCCGCTCGCCGATCGCTAGGACGCGGACCGTTATAGAACCCGAGCGTGGCCAGGGCATCATCGCCCTCGGCCACGCTTTTTATGCCAGCAGAAAGGGCTGCATCAAATGATTGTGTTTTCCGATATGGATGGAACGCTGTTGACGAGCGATAAGCAGATGAGCGATGCCACCTGGGCGATGCTCGACGAGCTCGCTCGACGCGGGATTGAATTTGTGCCCTGCACGGGACGTCCGCTGTCGGGCATCTTTGAGCCCATCCTCGCCCATACCGCCGTGCACTATGCCGTTTGCGCCAATGGCGCCAGCGTCTGGCAGCTCGACGACGATGTGCCCACCGACGCCTCGCGCGCCACGTGCATCTTGAGCCGTCCGCTCGATTGCGGCATTGCCCATCGCATCCATCGCATCGCCGCCGGCCACGATGTGACCTTCGATATCTTCGCGGATGGGCAGTGCTTCCTCCCCCGCTCGCTCTACACGCGCCTGGACGAATTCTGCGGCGGCGACCCCCACATCGCGGCTTCGCTCAAGCGCACACGAACACCGATCGACATGGATATCGACAGCAAGATCGACGAGGTCGAGACGCTCGAGCGCATCGCCATGTACTGGCACAACCCGGCTGATCGCGACGCCATCGCGGCGGAACTCGACACGCTCGGAGGCATTGAAGTCACGCGTTCGTACGCCATGAATATCGAGGTCATGGGCGAGGGCGCCACCAAGGGAACGGCCCTCACGTGGCTCTGCGAGCACCTGGGCGAGCGTCTCGCCGACGCTTGGGCGTTCGGCGACAACATCAACGACATCCCCATGCTGCAGGCAGCGGGCCACGGCATGGCCATGATCAACGCCGAGCCCGAGGACCGCGAGGCCGCCGACGCCATCACCGAATACGACAACGACCACGACGGCGTCGCCCGCACCATCATGGCCGCTCTCGCCTAGCAGCAGCAACCCGGCAGGGTAGCTAAAACAGTCATTGGGGACGTTCTTGAATGACTAGTCGTTGGGGACAGTCTTCGCGAAAAAGCTGCAAGGACTGCCCCCCACTGCCGGCAGAAAAGGAACGTCCCCATCTGCCGGATTAAGCGAGACTCTCCAGCACGCGACGGAGCTCCTGCTGGACGGCGTGGTCGCGATTACAACCCACCACGCGATCGGCCACTGCCTTGAGCGCGGGGCGCGCGTTTTCCATCGCGCAGCCCGTACCGACAAAGCGAATGATCTCGTAGTCGTTCATCGAGTCGCCAAACGCCATAACCTCGTCGCGTTCGACTCCATAGTGCTCCATGAGCTGTGCGATGCCCGAGGCCTTCGACACGCCGGGCTGCATGGCATCGATCCACGCGTTGCCCGAAGGCGCAAAAGTAAAGAGCTGACCGAGTTCGCGCTGTAGTACGTAAGCGCTGTCCATAACGGCACCGTCATCGCAAAAGATACTCGCCTTGATGATATTTACGCTGGGATCGGGCAGCTCCCAAATGCGCTCGGCATTGGGAAGGTCCTTATCGACCTCACGCACGAACTTGCACTCGTCATCGAGCAAGAAGGACTTGGTTCGGTCAAAAAGTGCAAGATGCAGATTGGGAAACGTCGCGACGGCCTGGGCGAGCCTTCGAATCGCCAGGTGCGAATACACCTCGCGGTCTACCATCTTACCGTCGGCGTAGACCTGGGCGCCGTTAGCGGCGACAAAGTCCATCTTGTCGCGAACAGGTGCAAAGAACTCGCACAGGCGGTCGTAACGACGGCCTGACGATGCGGCGAAATGCACGCCATGCTCGTGTAGCGCCAGAATCAGTTCGTAGGTCTCGGGAGGCACCTGGCCGTTTTCGTCAAGCAACGTGCCGTCCATATCGGATGCAATAAGTTTAAACATAGAAAATCTACCTTCGGGCTTGATGGAATCGGACGTATATCCAAGTCCAACGTACCCAAAGGGAGCTCAAATAAGACTCCGCGGGCGTAAACGTTACAAGGACCTGGCAAATAGCTCACACATGCCAGAGGTCCTACGGTCGCGGCGTCAGGCAGCCCGCCAAAGAGCGTCCCCGATGACTAGTCGTTTAAGAACGTCCCCGATGACTAGTCGGCGTAGGTGAAGGTTGTGACGTCGAACATGCCCTCGGGGCGGATGCGGAGCGTCGGGATGACCGGCAGGGGCAGGAAGATGATGCCCATGATGGGGTCGAGCGGCGGCTCAATACCCATGGCGCGCGCCTTGACCATAAAGTCGTCGTGCTGCGCGGCAACGTCCTCGGCCGTGCCTTCGCTCATCAGGCCACCGAGCGCCAGCGGAATGCGCGCCACGACCTCGCCGTTACGCACCAGCACGTGACCACCCTGGCCCACGGCCTCAACGGCAGCCATCATATCGGCAGCGTTATCGCCCACCACGCACACGTTGTGCGAGTCGTGGCCGATCGTGGAGGCAATGGCACCACCGGTGATGGTGAAACCGCGCACCCAGCCGCGACCGATATGCTTGCCGACCAGGCCCAGGCCAGCGGGGCCGTCGCCATCGGCGCCCTCGGCCTGCAGCGACACGCCACGGCCATGGCGCTCGATCAGCATAATGCGGCGCAAGTCCTCGGCGCTCTCGGGGCGGGCCATACCCGTGATAGCCATACCCGGGATGACATCGATAACGGCCTCGCCCGGCTTAAAGGCATAGTCAAACACGTCGAGCGAAAGCTTCGGCAGCTTAACGGAAGCGCGCAGCTCATCGGCAAGGGCTGCGACCTCGGCCGTCTCGGGCGCGACCTCGCCCACAAAGGTGCCATCCTGCGCCACCAGGGCACCGGCGGCATACACGCGATGCGGAGCTGTGGCAAACGTCAGGTCGTTGAGCACCAGCAGGTCGGCACGCTTGCCTGGGGCGATCGCGCCGCGGAGCTCATGCGGGTCGCGACAGCCGTGGTCCAGGCCAAATGCCTCAGCCGTGGAAAGGGACGCCATGGAGATGGCGACCACCGGGTCGACGCCAGCCTCGATGGCCACGCGGCAGGCATTGTCGATCATGCCGGTCGAAAGCGCGTCGGAGGGAGCGCGGTCGTCGGTCGCAAAGCAGCAGCGGCGGGCGCGGGCGGGGTTTTCCAGCAGCATCGGGGACAAATTGGCCAGATCGTGGCTGCACGTGCCCTCACGCAGCATCACATACATGCCGCGGGACAGTTTATCGAGCGCCTCCTCGGGAATCGTCGACTCGTGGTCGGCGATAATACCCGCCGCGGCATAGGCGTTGAGGTCCTTGCCGGCAACGAGCGGCGCGTGGCCGTCAACCTGCTTGGACGGCGTCTGGTTGGCAGCATCGATGCGAGCGCAAGTCTCGGGGTCGGCCATAAAGACGCCCGGCAGGTTCATCATTTCGCCCAGACCAAAGACATCGCCTGGATGCTCGGCAAAAAACGCCTGCATATCGGCAGCAGAAATAACGGCACCGGCCTGCTCGTCGGGCAGCGCGGGCACGCACGAAGGCATCATGTATTTGATGGAGATGGGTGCGCGGCGGCCGTCCTCAATCATAAAGCGCAGGCCGTCCAGGCCCGCCACATTAGCAATCTCGTGGCTGTCGGCAATGGCGGTGGTAGTACCGCGCGTCGCGGCCATGCGAGCATACTCGGCGGGACGGATGTTCGAAGACTCGATATGCAGATGCCCGTCAATAAAACCGGGAGCGAGATAGCGACCCTGGCAGTCGATGACCTCAGTTGCCTCATAGGTGCCAGCGGCATCGTCGCGACCATCGTAGAGCACGCCGACGATCACACCGTCCTTGACGGCAACGCTACCGGGCGCCACGCGCTGGCCATACACGTCGACGATCTGTGCATTGGTAAACAGCGTGTCGACGGGCACGCGGCCCTCGGCGGCCTCGATCACAGTCCTCATGACCTCAACGGACATACATACTCCTTTAACCGTAGAAAAAAGCTGCGGAGCGGACAAGCCTTCACCGCAGCATGCTCATAGCCATTGTATGCCCAAACGATGGGCCAACAATACGCCCCTCCGCTTAACGGTACACGCCACTTGGTGCAATGGGGACTGCCGCTGAGCACCAATGACTACTCGACGACTACTAACTGCCGTCCCGACAACAAAAACGCCGATGTTTTGGCAACGACAG
>DBEWTR010000057.1:0-3656 GCA_048205775.1 Collinsella sp.
TTGTAGTCCTCCATGACCTTCTTGATCATTATGTACTCCTTTGGTTTTAGGTTTAACGAGCAGGATATCGGACCCGAACTGCTCGGACGTCCCGGTCTTGAGACGACGTGGGTATGATAGCCGCTCGCGCGGCATAAGGCAAACAAACGGCGCGGCAGCCCCACAGGACCACCGCGCCAATGCGTTAAAAGGCTACGTTGCCAAACTCCGACAGGATCAGGTCGGGGTTGTGGTCGGTTGCCCAATCCACGTTCCACGGGCTCGTGAACAGCAGCAGCTTACCGCCGCGCATATCCTCGACACGCAGCGTGTCGCGCGTGAGCGAAAGGCCCGGGATATCGATAGTGTCGGGGTCGTTCTGGATCCAGCGGATGTCCGTATAGGGCAGCGGCTGGCGACGAACCTCAACACGGTACTCGGCCTTGAGGCGGCGCTCGAGCACCTCAAACTGCAGCACGCCGACCACGCCCACGATGACGCTCTCCATGCCGGCACCCAGTTCGCGGAAAATCTGGATGGCGCCCTCCTGGGCAAGCTCCTCCATACCCTTGACGAACTGCTTGCGCTTGAGCGTGTCGACCTGCGTAATGCGAGCGAACATCTCGGGGGCAAACGTCGGGATCTGCGGATACTGCACGTGGCGCTTGCCGGAGCACACGGTGTCGCCGATGCTAAAGATACCCGGGTCGAAGAGGCCCACGATATCGCCCGCGTACGCCTCGTCCACGATGGCGCGATCGTCGGCCATCATCGACGTGCCCGTGGCGAGCTTAAGCTTGCGGTTGCCCTGCACGTGAAAGGCATCCATGCCGCGCTCGAACTTACCCGAGCAAATGCGCACAAAGGCGATGCGGTCACGGTGGTTCTTGTCCATGTTGGCCTGAATCTTAAACACAAAGCCGCTAAAGTCGTCGCGGCAAGGATCGACCGGCTCACTGGTGAGCGTATCGGTATAGGCGCGCGGCGTCGGGGCCAGACGCAGGAACTCCTTCAGGAAAGGCTCCACGCCAAAGTTGGTAAGCGCCGAGCCAAAGAACGCCGGGCTCAGCTTGCCGCAGGCCACGGCATCCAAATCGAGCTCGTCGCCGGCACCATCGAGCAGCTCGATATCGTCCATCAGGTTCTTATGGTTTTCTTCCCCGATGAGCTCGTCCATGGAAGGATCGCCCAGTTCGGCCTCGACCTCGGCGACCTTCTTGGTGGCGTTGGCGTGGCCGTCGCCCTCAAAGGCAATGACGTGACGAGTCTGACGATCGAACACGCCGCGGAAGTTGCGGCCGCTGCCGATCGGCCAGTTCATGGGATACGTATTGATGCCCAGGACATTCTCGATCTCTTCCATGAGCTCAAACGGATCGCGAGCCTCGTGGTCGAGCTTGTTCACAAAGGTGAAGATGGGGATGTGACGCAGTGTGCAGACCTTAAAGAGCTTTTTGGTCTGGGCCTCGACGCCCTTGGCGCCGTCGATGACCATGACCGCAGCGTCGGCGGCCATAAGGGTACGGTAGGTATCCTCCGAGAAGTCCTGGTGGCCGGGGGTATCGAGAATGTTGACACAGGCGCCGTTATAGGTGAACTGCAGCACCGAGGAGGTGACGGAGATGCCGCGCTCCTTCTCGATGTCCATCCAGTCCGAGACGGCATGCTTGGCCGAGCTCTTGCCCTTGACCGAACCGGCAGTCTGGATGCTGCCGGTATAGAGCAGCAGCTTCTCGGTAAGCGTGGTCTTACCGGCGTCCGGGTGGCTGATGATCGCGAATGTGCGGCGCGACGAGATTTCATCCGACAGGCTTGCCATGCGGATCCTTTCTTGCGTTCTATATGCATTACGTCGATGTAACTGCCCTATTGTAGCCGTGAAACCTCGCCATAGGGCACCTATCAGGACAAATTCATCAGTTGGGGTCTGGGTAGCCGGCTTAATCCGAATTTTTCTCTTGCGTAACTGTGCATAGTGTATATATACTGTGCTTACCGGTTATATACACGTGTAGCCCAACAGCTAAGGAGCCGCTGTGGACATTATCCTATCCAATTCGAGCGACAAGCCCATCTACGAGCAGATATCCTCGCAGGTCAAAGCTCAAATCCTTTCGGGCACGCTCGCCGCGGGAGCCAAACTCCCCAGCATCCGCGCACTCGCGAGCGACCTGGGCGTGAGCGTCATCACCACCAAGCGCGCCTACGCCGATCTGGAGCAGCTCGGGTTTATCTGTACCGTGCAGGGCAAGGGCTGTTTTGTCGCCGAGGGCAACCAGGAGCTCTTGCGCGAAAACCAGCTCTGCCATATCGAAGAGCTGCTTGCGAAAGCGGCAAGCCAAGCCGAAACCCTGGGCGTCACGCGCGACAAACTGCACGAAATGCTCGACCTGGTAGCCCCCGAAACCATGCAGTAGCCATCTGCAAGAAAGGCTATACCATGCAAAACTTGCTAGAACTCAAAGGTGTCTCACGCCGCGTGAGCGACTGTTTTTCGCTGCGTGATGTCACGCTCGCCGTGGAGCCCGGCCAGATTGTTGGCTTTGTGGGCGCTAACGGTGCCGGCAAGACAACGACCATTCGCGCCGCGCTCGGGCTTATCAAGCTCGATGCCGGCGAAGTGCACCTGTTTGGGCAGCGCTGTGGCGCCGACGCGCCCGATGAGTCGCAACGCCATCTACGCTCCCGCGTCGGTCTTGTCCTGGACACGTGCCCCTTCCCCTCCACGCTCAAGGTGGGCCAGATCGAGGCGCTCGTAGGCCCGGCGTACCCCACGTGGGACCGCGAAACGTTCGCCGGATTCATCAACCGATTTGGCCTCGATCCCAAGACAAAGGTCAAGGACCTCTCCCGCGGCATGGGTATGAAGCTGCAGCTCGCCTGCGCGCTCAGCCACAATGCCAAGCTGCTCGTTTTGGACGAAGCCACCGCGGGCCTCGATCCCATGGCACGCGAGGAACTGCTCGATGAGCTGCTCGCCTTTGTCGCCGACGGCCAGCGCAGCGTGCTGCTCTCGAGCCACATTACGTCTGATCTCGATCGTGCTGCCGACCGCGTCATCTGCATCGATAACGGCTCGATTGTGTTTGACCTGCCACGCGAGGACATTACCGACCGCGCCGGCATCGCCCACTGCACCCAGGCACAGGCCGCCGAGCTCATGGCTTGCGTCGAAGGCACCCGCGCCGCCCGCCACGCCTACAGCGTGGACGTGCTCGTGCCCAACCACCGCGAAGTGCTCGAGGCCTTCCCCGAGATTCCCTGCGATCGGGCAACCATTGATGACTATCTTCGCTTCATGCTGAAAGGGGCTTTGAAATGAAACGCGCCATTATGTCCGAGCTTGCCATCGTTCGCACGCTCGTCCCGAGCATCGCAGGTGTCGGCCTGTTCATCTTCGTCGTGCTGACCGCCGTCAGGGCATCGAATGGTGATTCCGATATGAGCGCCGCCGGCGCCTTCGCGATCAGTGCCATGTCGCCTATCATGGCCATGACGTCGCTGGCCGGGCTCGACAACCAAAACGGATGGGAGCGCTATCGGGCAACGCTGCCCATCTCACGCAAAGACATCGTCAGCGCACGCTACCTGTGCATCACTATTTTCTCGGTCATCATGACGTGCGCGGCCGTGCTGTTGAGTATCGTCGCCATCCCGATCTTAAACAGCGTGGGTAT
>DBEWTR010000081.1:0-5381 GCA_048205775.1 Collinsella sp.
TGAGCTTTTTGCGTCCCAACTACGCCCGCGCCGTCGCGGATGTCGTGAAGGAGCTGGGTGGCAAGCCCTTCCTCACCGACTGCAACACGCTCTATGTGGGTAGCCGCAAAAACGCGCTCGAGCACATTGATACCGCCTACCAGAACGGCTTTACCCCGTATGCTACGGGTTGCCAGATCATCATCGCCGACGGCCTCAAGGGCACCGACGAGGCGCTTGTCCCGGTCGAGGGCGGCGAGTACGTGCACGAGGCCAAGATCGGTCAGGCGCTCATGGATGCCGATATCGTGATCAGCCTCACTCACTTTAAGGGTCATGAGCAGGCCGGCTTTGGCGGTGCCATGAAGAACCTGGGCATGGGCGGCGGCAGTCGCGCCGGCAAGATGGAGCAGCATGCCGCCGGCAAGCCGAACGTCGCGCCCGAGCACTGCGTTGGCTGCCGTGCCTGCGAAAAGATCTGCGCGCACAACGCTATCTCGTTCGATGGCACCCGCGAACGCGAGCTTGCCGGCGGCGCTACTCGCACGGTGCACGTGGCCGCTATCGACCACGATCGCTGCGTGGGCTGCGGCCGCTGCATCGGCGTGTGCAACCAGGACGCCATCAAGCCCGGCTATGAAGCCGCGGCCGACGTGCTCAACTGTAAGATCGCCGAGTACACCAAGGCCGTTGTCCAGGATCGTCCCAGCTTCCACATTTCGCTGGCTATGGATATCAGCCCCAACTGCGATTGCCATCCCGAAAACGACACGCCTATCGTCAACGATATCGGCATGTTCGCGAGCTTCGACCCGGTCGCCATTGACCAGGCCTGCGCCGATGCCGTCATGGCATCCGAGCCGCTGCCCAACACCGAGCTCACCGATAGCGCGGCCAAGATGGAGCACAACCACGAGCATCTGGAGGGCGAGCAGGCCAAGGATCCCTTCTGCATCACGCATCCCGACACCGACTGGCGCGTGTGCATCGCGCACGCCGAGAAGATTGGCCTGGGCACGAGCGAGTATGAGCTCATCGAGGTCAAGTAGCGCCTAGCTATTGGACAAAATAAGCGCCTTTGTAGCGTTAGTTGAGCAAAAGCCGCCTGTGAGCACAGCGCTCACGGGCGGCTTTTCGGAAGTGCGGTGAAAAATCGAATACCGCCGACCACAAACCGATTTTTGGCAACAAAACCCCAGACGTTGCTTTTTGCCTAATAATTCTTGTCGAGGAAGTTGTCGACCGTGTTCCAGTAGAGTTCGGGGTCGACCTGCGCGCTCTTGGCGTGGGTAGCGCCATGGATAGTGAGCTTTTGCTTGACCTTGCTGGCGCACGCGTCGTAATTTTGGTCGAGCATGCTGTACGGTACAAAGGTGTCCTGGTCGCCGTGGATAAACAGCATGGGAACCGTCGCGTGTTTGAGTTGCTCCACACTGCTCGCCTTATGAAAGTCGTAGCCCGCGCGCACGTTGCACACCAAGTTTGCTATATCGAGCAAGGGAAAGCTGGGCAGGCCGAACACGTCCTTGAGCTGCAGAGAAAACTCGTCCCAAACACTTGTATAACCGCAGTCCTCGATAATGCATTTCACGTTTGCGGGCAGAGATTCCCCCGCGACGTTCATGGCGGTTGCCGCACCCATCGACTCGCCAAAGACCAGGATGCGCGCCTCGGGGTCAGCCTGAACGATTCGCTCGATCCATGCGACGACATCGAGCCGCTCGGGCCAGCCCATGCCGATATAGTCGCCGCCGGAGCGCTCGTGGGCGCGTGCGGCGGGTGCGAGTACGTTCATGCCGCGGTCGTGGAATCGCTTGACGTATCGGGCCATACCGATGGGCTCGTTGGTATATCCATGCAGGCAGACGGCGTAGTCGTGCGTGCTCTCCGACGCAGCAAAATACCAGGCGGCAAGCTCGGTCCCGTCGTTCGCGGTGAGGCTGCTGCTCTCGCGGTTTTCCTTAAACCACGCCCGTGCCTCGCCCTCCTCGGCGTCCATCTGCTCGCCCTTTTCGGCGTCCTTGCCATCCTGCATCATCTTCATGGTGTACGGCGCTTGGGGGTTCAGGGCAAAGTCAAACAAAAAGTTGCCGGCAAACCCCAGCAGCGCGACAACGAGCACCAGCGCAACGACGCCGGCTATCTTGAGCTTTCGATGGGAACGTGCGTTTTGAGCCATGCGGTATTCTCCTATAAGATGTTAATAAATCAACATTTAATGCAAGCGCATTATGGACGTTCGCCGTTGATGCGTCAACAGGCACAGAATGGGTAAACAAAGGGTCACGTATGGTGCAAATTTCGCACGTACCTAGACGCTTTGATATAGTGTTGAGAACTCTTTACGTTGGAGGATGTAACCGGCATGTCCGATTCGAGCGACAGTTCTAAGCCGCGACCCAAGACCGCGGCCGTTCCACACTACACAGTGGGCGAGGAGATCATGAACTCCGTCACCCATGGTGTCGGCTGCCTGCTGGGTATCGCGGGCCTGGTGCTCCTGATCGTATTCGCCGCCCTGCGCGGCGGAGGCCCGGCCCATATGGCCGCGGCGATTGTCTATGGCGTCAGCATTATCCTCGAATACCTAGCCTCCACGCTCTACCACGCGATTCAGCCCGCGCGCGCCAAGCGCGTGTTTCGCATCATCGACCACAGCTGCATCTACCTGCTCATAGCCGGCAGCTATACGCCGTTTTGCCTCATCACGCTCGCAAACGACGGCGGCGCTGTGCTGTTCTTTGCCGTATGGGCCATCGCCATCATCGGCATCGCCCTCGAGTGCTTCCTACGCGAGCGCCAGCCGCATTGGGTAAGCGGCCTGGTCTACCTGCTGATGGGCTGGCTCGTTGTCTTTAAGCTGCCCGAACTTGTTGCGCTGCTCAACCCCGTGGCACTTGCCCTGCTCGCCGTCGGCGGCGTGTGCTACACCGCGGGCGTGCCGTTCTATATCGCCAAAAACGTGCGCTATCTGCACAGCGTGTTTCACCTGTGGGTGCTCGCCGGCAGCATCTTCCAGTTCATGGCGGTGATCCTCTTCGTAATCTAGCGACCACGCCTGCGCGCCCGCGTTCTCGTTTGGGCGCCGGTGCAATTGCCGTATCCGCCATCAACGTTTTAACCTGACGTCCCGAATCTTGGAGGTTCGAGAAACTCCCGATGGACATAACCATCTCCCTTATCACCACCCTCGTTTTGACCCTCATCAACGGCTACTTCTCTATGTCCGAGATGGCGCTCACCACGGCCAAGCGCGCCGTGTTGGAGCACGAGGCCGAGGAGGGCGACAAGCGCGCCGAGCGTGCCATTAAGCTGGCTGCCGACTCCGACCAGCTGCTCGCCACCATCCAGGTTGCCATTACGCTCGTGGGCTTCGCCTCGTCCGCCGTCGCCTCGACGAGTCTGTCCGACCCGCTCGCCACGTGGCTCATGAGCTTTGGCATCGCGCCGCTCTCCGCCATCGCGCGCGGCCTGGCGCCGGTCATCATCACCGTCGCGGTCGCCTTCGTGTCCATCGTGATCGGCGAGCTCGTCCCCAAGCGCATCGGCCTGGCCAATGCCGAGGGCGTGTCCAAGCAGGTCGTGGGACCGTTGTCGTTTTTCCAAAAGATCGCCCGTCCGCTCGTGTGGCTGACCGGCGCCTGCTCCGATGGCCTGGCCCGCATCCTGCGCATCAAGAGCGCCGACGACCGCCAAAACGTCTCGGAAGAAGAGATCAAGTACATGGTCTCGGAGCAGGACGACCTGCTCGACGAGGAAAAGCGCATGATCCACGAGATCTTCGACCTAGGCGACACCGTTGCCCGCGAGGTCATGGTGCCGCGCGTGGACACCACCATGTGCGAGGACGACGAGACGGTCGCCGACGTGCTGTCCACCATGCGCCAGACCGGCTTCAGCCGCATCCCCGTCTATCACGAGGACCCCGACAACGTCGCCGGCATCGCGCACATCAAGGACCTGATCCAACCCGCGCTCGACGGCAAGGGTGACCAGCCCATCGCCAGCTTTTTGCGCGACGCCACCTTTGTGCCCGACACCAAGGACATCCTGCCGCTACTGTCCGAGATGCAGACCTCGCACGACCAGATCGTGGTGGTCGTGGACGAGTACGGCGGCACGGCCGGCATTATCACCATCGAGGATATCGTCGAGGAGATCGTCGGCGAGATCGAGGACGAGTTCGACCCCGACAACAAGTATCTCACGCGCCTTTCGCGCCGCGAGTGGCTCGTTGATGGGCGTTTTTCGTGCGATGACGCGATTGAGCTTGGTTGGCCGCTCGAGGAAAGCGATGATTATGAGACCATCGCCGGCTGGATTTTGGAGCTTTGCGACTCGGTGCCCGACATCGGAGAGGTGTTTGAGGTCGCGGGGTACAAGTTTAAAGTTCAGTCGATGCGTGGCCAGCGCATCTCGCTCATTCGCGTGATCGCTCCGGCCGAAACCGATAAGAAGGATTCCGAGTCTTCGGTAGACGAGCCGACGACGTCGGGTGCGGGTTCCGCGAATCCGCACGACGGCGACGAGTAGGACAAGGAAGAGTAGGGGAGAGTTATGGCAGGCCTGTTCAACATCCTTAAGGTCACCGTCAGTGAGGACAAGATCTGCGCGCATGTGCTGGTGAACCCCGGCATGCCGCTCATGACCTCGGAGGACATCGAGGCCACGGCGCGCGTGTACTACCTGGTGCCCGCGATTGCCAAGCACCTGTGCCTGGGCGATTCCGGTCGCGAGTTCCAGGACTGCATGGGCCAGACCGAGCTCTGCCACTTGCTGGAGCACGTGACGGTTGAGCTCATGAACGAGACCGGTCTTGCCGGTAGCATCTCGTGCGGCCGCACGCGCGTAAGCGAGCACGACGAGCGCGTCTTTGAGGTTGAGCTTTCGTGCCCCGACGACGCGCTGGCCATCGGCGCGCTGTCTTCGGCCACCTTTATGATGGACTGGGCCTATCTGCACGCCGACCAGCCTGCCCCTGACGTGGAAGGCACGGTCGCGGGCCTGCGCAACCTGGTGCTGGGCATGCGCGCCGAGGCCGAGGGCAAGGATCCTCACGAGGCCGTCGCCGCTGCGAACGGCGAAGATGCTGCCGAGGACGAGGGCGCTGACGAGGGCGATGTGCCGGTCGACGCCGAGCCCGTTGCCGATGCGACCGCCGAGCCTGTTCCCACCGAGCCCCAGGGCGTCCCCAACTTTGACGACGAGCCCCAGGTGGCGATTGATACCGAGGGTGCGGTTGCCGAGAACCACGAGGCCTCCGCTGCCGTCTTTGGCGGTGCGGCGACGGTTCCGGCAGGACCTGCGCATGAGGGCGGTCTGCCGCTCGTGGACGGCGCCGGCGAGGACCCGGGTGCCACGGTGGCCATGCCGGCTATGCCCCAGGAGTAGGCCTAGGCGTT
>DBEWTR010000085.1:0-2865 GCA_048205775.1 Collinsella sp.
AACGCGTGGATTAACTTGACCCATCACGTCGCGCACGATTGCTCAAACGAAATCGGCCCGCCTCACGTTTGTGGGGCGGGCCTTGCTCTTACGGTTAGCGTTTCTTTCCGCGGAAGAAGAAGCCGTGCAGCGAGGGCTTGAGTCCACGGTTGGCTCGACGCTCCTCGATATGATCGTGGATCGAAGCGACGCGCTCGATAACCTCGTCGGGAATCGGCACGTCGGGATTCATGTTCTCGACCTGACTGACCTCGGCGGCGGCAACCTGGTCGATAATGGGCACATCGTCGCGTGAGATGACGGGCGTGGCGTCTTCTTTCATCTTGCGGTAGCGCTGCATCATGTCGGTCTGCAGCTGCTGGGCCGAAGGCGGTGTCCAGATGATGGCGTTGGCACCGGCGGCGATGGTTTCACGGATGCTCTCGGGTGTTTTGCCGCCCGGTGCGATGAGCGGCAGGTTGGGATAGTGCTCGCGCAGTTCACGCAGGACCTGCGGCGTGTTCTTGCCGGCCGCGATGTTGAGGATCTTGGCTCCGGCGCGCACTTTGGCATGCGCATCATCGTCGCAACGTACGACCGTGGCGATGACGGGGATGTCGGCGATGTTGGTGATGTGCTCGACCATCTCGGCAGTGGCGGGGGAGTTGACCACGCAGCCCGCCGCGCCCTGCATCTCGGAGACGGCTGCCATCTGTACGGAGCGCTTACCGGTCGTGGTTCCGCCGCCCACGCCTACAAAGACCGGGCACTCGGCGACAGTCAACAGCGCCTGCGTAATGGCAGGCTGTGGCGTGAAGGGGTAAACGGCAAAGACGGCATCGGCGTTGGAGTTGCGGATGACCGCCACGTCGGTGGTGTAGATAAGCGACTTGATGCGACGGCCGAAGAGCGTAAAACCGCTGGCATCCTCGATCTCGTCGGGCATGCGGAGGGCCGCCTTGCGCAGACGCCCGTCGATGGGCAGCGGCTCCATGGGGAGCAGTCCGTTGGGGGTCACGGCTACCTGGGGCTCGGTGAACTCGTCTGCGAGCTCGACCTCGGAGAAATCGACTGAGGCGACGATGTCCTCGTGAACCTCGGCGGGAACATCGATGGGGGCCTGGTCGTTAGTCGCGGCAGGCGCGTCGAAGGAACTGGTGCCGACAAAGGCGTCGACGCGCTCGTTCAAATCGTTGAGAGTATCCATGGGGGCTCGATTCTATGCGATGGTGGCCGGCGGGGTGCCGACAGCGTTGTGCTTGCTAAATCGTTTGACGAGTTGATTTTTCCCCGCCGCGCCATCCGTTAGACCGAAGGACCGGCGAACGTGAAGGAGCTGTGGTGGCGGGTATTGAGGTGCTATCTTGAATGTCCCGTTTAAAAGAGAGGTGACGCGGTATGGAATTCACAGCAATGTTGGGCTCGATTGGCCTGTGTGTGGGCGCAATCGTTGCTGCCGCGGTCATCTACTTGGTGGTCACGGCCATTAAGGGCAAAAGAGCCGAGCGCAAGGAACGCGAGGCACTTAAGCAGCAGCGTGACCAGCAGGACAAGCGCGCGCGGAGATAGTTTGTTGAGTTTTGAATCCGTGCGCTAGCTGCGTTTTCGGATCAGGGCGATGTAGAAGCCCTCAAAGTCGCGGCTGGGCGGAATGGTCAGCGTGCCGGGCATTTCGTTGGCGACGGACGAGACGTGGCCGGCGGCGATGGCCTCGGTGAGGGCGTTGCTCTCGACGCGTGGCTCTTCGCCAGCTTCCTGAGCACGGCGCGTTTCACTTTCGCTCGGCGTGCCGTCGAGGGGGATAAGCTCGCAGTCCATGTGCTTGTCGAGGGCCTCTTGCAGGGCGTCCTCGTTTTCCTGCGGCAAGATCGAACAAGTCGAATAGACGAGCGTGCCGCCCGGTTTGAGGGCACCCATGGCGCGGTCCAGAAGTGCTCGCTGCGAACGGGCGCACTTGCCGAGCAACTGCTCGGTGAGGCCGCGCAGACTCTTTTCGTTGCCGCTGATGACGGTGCCCGTGCCGGTGCAGGGGGCGTCGAGCAGGATGCGGTCAAAGCGGAAGAACTCGTCGAGCTCGCGTGCGTCGATGCGCATGACGGGCACGTTTTTTGCGCCTTGGCGGTGGAGGTTGGCTTCGAGCTTCTCGGCGCGGGGAATGCTCATCTCGCAGGCCGTGAGGTGTGCCCGGCCCTGGGTGAGGGCGGCGATCTGCGTCGTCTTGCCACCGGGGGCCGCGCACATGTCCAGGATGTCCTCGCCGGCCTGAGCGCCCAGGACCAACGGCGGCATCATGGACGACAGGCTCTGCAAGTAGATCTTGCCGTCGCGGTAGATGTCGAGATCCCACAGGTCGGATACCTGGGCCTCGGGCAGGATGAAAGCGTCCGGGTACCAGGCAACGGTTTGGTGTGCGATGTCGGCCTCGTCGAGTGCGGCAGCGATGTCTTCGGCGGTCGCCCTGAGCGTGTTGGCGCGCAGTGTGACTGGGCGTGTGGCCGCGGCGCCAAAGCCTTCGATCATGAGCTGAGCATCGGTGGGGGCATAGGCACCGGCGACCGTGTCGACCATAAAGCGCGGCAGGTCGGCGGCGCAGGGAAGGGCGGCAAGCTGGTCGGAAAGCTCGGTAGCAGCAAACTGCCTGAGCTTGAGCTCGGCCTTGACCTGCTTTTTCTGCTTACGACGGCGCGGCTTGGACATCCGTCTTTCCTTCCCGTCCCAAATTGATTACTTTCCGGGCACGCCGCTGTTATCGTGCTTTAGTACTGGCTCTCGTGCTTGCTGAAGAAGTCGAAGCGCGGGGGCAGCGGCTTCACGCGGTGCTCGCCAGGCTTCTCGCCCAGGCTTTCCACAAACTCGTCCGTGGAGGCAAAGATGTTATCCCAGCTA
>DBEWTR010000094.1:0-4479 GCA_048205775.1 Collinsella sp.
AACGGGTCGGTGTTCCAACCGGGGCCGGCGGGCACCACGTCCACATGGCAGATGGTCGCGAGCTGCTTATCGCCGCGGCCCGGAATATCGGCGATTCCCACAAAGCCCTCGTCATCGCTCGTCTGGTAGCCGAGCTTCTGCGCGATGCCGAGCGCGCAATCGAGCGCGTCACGGACCGGGCGGCCAAACGGCGCGCCGGGCTCCGCATCGGCGGAAACTGCCACGGACGGATAACTCACCAGCTGCTCGATATCGGCGACGACATCCTCCCAGACCTCGTCGACATACTCGGTAACGTTCTGCTCCACCTGATTCATGGAGGACCTCCTTACCAATGAGCGGCGAGCGTGCCCGCCCCTCACATCACATACTTATATTGCGAAAAGTTTAGCAAGCTCGGCCACCGAGTGCACCACCGCATTGGCTCCCGCGGCCTCGTGCTCGCCCGGCGCCGCCGCGCCCGAATAGATGCCGATACACGGCACGCCCATCGCGTGCGCACCCTCCACATCGTTAAAGCGGTCGCCGATCATCACGGCATCGTCCGCGGTCGCGCCCAGGGCCGCCAGCGCATCGCGGACCGAATCCGCCTTGGTCTCGCGCCCTTGCGGCGGGTTCATGCCAATCACGGCTTCGAACTGAGAAAGACCCAGCTCATGCACCATATCGATGCACTTCGCCTCCATGCGCGACGTCGCGACCGCCATGCGATGCCCCCGCGCGGCAAGGCTGTCGAGCAGCTCGGGGACTCCATCGAACACGGGGTACTCTTCCGGTCCCAGCTCATCAAAAAAGGCACGGTACTCGTCGGCCACCACAAGCGACTCCTCGCGCGAGAAGCCGTAAAAGTCGTGGAAGCTCTTCCACAGGGGCGGCCCGATCATGCGGCGCAGGTCACCCATCTGCGCCTCAGAAAACCCGCGCGCAGCCAGCGTTTTGCGCGTCGAGGTCATCACCGCCCGGCCCGTATCGGCCACCGTGCCATCGAAATCAAACAGCACGACCGGCCGCTCGCATAGCTGTAATGCCGCCATCGATATCCTTCTTCCCCAGTTGGCGATTTCCACACCGACACTTCAAACTGTTGACTATTCAACAATTAAAGCTGGCAATGTGGAACGACTCTACTATACTTGTCGCACTTTGCTCTCAGAAGGCGGCGCGCAAACGCCCCAACGAAAGGTGCAATTATGTCTTTTGCCATCATAACCGACTCCACGTCGGACATCTCCCCCGCCCGTGCCCAAGAGCTCGGCATTTACGTGATTCCGCTGCATGTGATTATCGAGGGTGAGGACCTGCTCGACCAGGTGCAGATTACCGCCCAGGAATACGTCGCGCGCATGGCTGGCTCCGAGCAGCTGCCGCACACCTCGCAGCCGAGCGCCGGCGAGTTTAAGGCGCTCTTTGACCGTGTGCGCGCCGACGGCCACGATAGCGCGATCTTTATCTCGCTGTGCAGCGAGTGGTCTGCCTGCTATTCCAACGCATGCCTGACGGCCGGGACCCATGAGCTCGACGTGCGCTGCATCGATTCGCGCACCGGCTCGGGCGCCGAGGGCTTGCTGGTGGAGTACGCGCTGGCCATGCGCGAGGACGGTCGCAGCCTGGACGAGACCGAGGCGCAGATCCGCGCGACGCTGCCCGACGCACACCTGCTGCTAATTCCCCGCACGCTCGAGAACCTCGTTAAGAACGGCCGCGCGCCCAAGCTCGCTGGCCAGCTGACGCAGATGCTCAACATTCGCCTGGCCGTCTCGCCGGAGTGGAAATCGGGCGAGATCAAGGCCATCAAGAAGGGCCGCGGCGCCAAGCGCATCGTCGCCAACACCATGGCCGATTGCCTCGCATTTTTGACCGAGCACCCGGGCTCAAGCGTGCGCGTGCTCACGACCGGCGCCGCCGAGGAGCAGGAGCTCGTCGACCAGGCGCTCGCAGGCCAAGACTACGTAGACGCCGGCACCGGCCCCATCGGCTGCACCATCGCCACCCACGTAGGCGTCGACGCCATCGCCATCAGCTACTGCCCCCGCTACCAACCCATTCACTAGGGGCACCTTTACCACTTGCGGTGGAATAGGGACTGTTTTTGGCTTATCAGCCGCAAATCAATCCCTATTCCACCGCAACTTAGAAATCGGCAATCAGCCCTGTGGGCCCTGGAACAGCTCCTCATGCGAGCCCATTCTGACCAGCCGGATCACAGGATTAGTCTTATGCGGCAAGTAGAGAACGACCACATCGACCAAGCCATCGGATAGATGGAAATCGATGTGGCCGTTGTAGTTGCCGCCCGGGTTTGAAAGCTCATGGGCGCCATATTCCGCGGGAAGCGAGCCGTGAGCTGCAAGCTCTGCGACTGCCGCCCTAAACTCGGTTTTTAGCTGCGGATGAATGCGCATCGTCCGTTTGTAATCCGCCTTAAACTGAGCCTCGACTTTAATCTCAAACATCGCTAGTCCTCATCGAGGAACGATATGAGCTCATCAGCGTTATTGAATGACGGACTGTCGTCCGGCAAAATCCCCAACTCATGAGCCTCGGCGATCACCATGGCGCGCCTCGTCGCCTCGTTGGGCACCTCCGCCCTTCCTACGATCTCAAAAGGAATCTTTCGCTGATTTACCAGCTGCCGTACAGCAAGGTTGAGATACGAATTGAGACTCAGACCAACCGTATCCAAGAACTCAGTCGCCTGTTCCTTGAGCCCCTCTTCGATGCGAACCGTCGTAGGCTTAACCGTTGCAGTAGACATACGCGACCTCCTCGCCTCGTCTTTTGCATCAGTATACCCAATTTAGATGGCAAACTGCCGTTAGATAGCATCAGATTGCCATGCATATCCATGTCGCGGTGGGCACGATTGCTCTACATCAGCCCGCCGAGCGCAATGTCGACGGCTTCGTTGAGGTCGTCGGTAATGTGCACCAGCTCCGGATCGAGCGGGCTGATCATACCGGCGTCCATCACCGGGCCGTTGAGCCAGTCGAACAGGCCCTGCCAGTACTCGGTGCCTACCAAAACGAGCGGCATGCGCTTAACCTTGTGCGTCTGCACCAGCGTGAGTACCTCGAACATCTCGTCGAGCGTGCCAAAACCACCGGGAAACACAATAGCGCCCGAGCTGTATTTGACGAACATGGTCTTGCGCACAAAGAAGTAACGGAAGTCCATGCCGAGGTTCACGTATTTATTGAGCCCATGCTCGTGCGGCAATTCAATGCCCAGGCCAACTGACTTGCCGTTGACACTTGCCGCTCCCCTGTTGGCCGCTTCCATGATGCCGGGGCCGCCGCCGGTGATAACCGCCACGCCGCGCTGGGCGATCTTGCGGCCGACCGTGCGCGCCGCCTTGTAGAGCGAATCGGTCTTAGGCGTGCGGGCACTGCCAAAGATGGTCACCGCGGGTCCGAGCTCGGCAAGCGCGCCAAAGCCATCAACAAACTCTGCCTGAATGCGCAGCACGCGCCAGGGGTCGGCGTGCAGCCAATCGGTCGAATCTTCGGGCGCCAGCAGGTTGGCGTAGGTGTTGTCCTTAGGAATCATGGGGCCGCGCATGACCACGGGGCCGCGGCGGTACGTCTCGTCGTAGGCAGGCTCGCCCTCGACATTCTCGTTCTTAATCATGGGTACTCCTATCGAGAAAAAGAAAACGGGCGGGGTCGACGCCATGCGCCAAACACCCGCCCGAACATCAACTATTCGGTATGGTACCCACGATGCATCAAGCACTTGCAAGGCATCGGTCAGCGGTCGCGCAGACGGTGTTAGCAAACGTGATGACCGGCCAGCGCTCGCCCCTTGCCGTTGCCCACGCTCCGCAAGCGCCCGCGCCGCTCTTAGTAGTCCACCGCCGCAGGACTGTTCATCCAGTCGCTCACGAACGCACCGTAACGGCCCTCGATAATGGCCTGGCGGGCACGCTGCATAAGGTTGAGCAGGTAGTAGATGTTGTGCATCGAAAGCAGAATGCCGCCGAGCATCTCCTTCTGCGTGACCATGTGACGGATGAGCGCGCGGCTGTAGCCGCCCGTGCACACCGGGCAGGTGCAGGTGGGGTCGATGGGGCCGTCGTCGTGCGCAAAGCGCGCGTTGCGGAAGTTGAGGCGACCCTCACTCGAAAACGCCGTGCCCATACGGCCGGTGCGCGTCGGTAGCACGCAGTCGAACATGTCGATGCCCACACCCACACCGCGCACGAGGGTGGTGGGGTTGCCGACGCCCATCAGGTAGCGCGGCTTGTGCTTGGGCATGTACTCGCTTACGAGCGGTGCCAGGGTCTCGAACATGGTCTCGTGGTCCTCGCCCACCGAGTAGCCGCCGATGCCGTAACCGGGGAAGTCGCCGCACTCCTCCAGATGGCGCAGCGAGCGCAAGCGCAGGTCCAGGTGCATGCCGCCCTGAACGATGCCAAAGAGTGCCTGGTCGTCGCGGGTATGCGCCTTATAGCAGCGCTCGGCCCACATGCTCGACAGCTCA
>DBEWTR010000096.1:0-10904 GCA_048205775.1 Collinsella sp.
CGCGCTCTCCATCCACGACCTGCACGAGCACGACGGGTTCGTTTCGTTTGACCTGGTGCGTCCCGACGGCTTTGACATATCCGACGAGGAGCTGCTGGAGCTCGTCACGCGCATCGTGCACGAGCGCCGACCCGATGCCTCATGCGTCGTTACGTTTGACTCGGGCTTTAGCTCGCCCGACCGTCCGGCCGAGCAGCTGTAGCCCACTTAACAGCTAGTTTCCCTGCGCGCCCGAGATGCCGTTTTGTAGGGCGTTCCAGGCATCCGTCGCCATGTCGCCCAAGTTCTGCGCGGTATCGCCCAGATTTTGTGCCGTATCGCCCAGCTCTTGCGCCTTGTCTCCCAACTCCTGCGCCTTGTTGCTCAAGTCCTCCAGCGTATTGGAGCTCGAGCTGTCGGTACCGCTTTGGCCGTCGGACGAGTTGCCCGAACTGTTCTTGTGCGTGAGTTGAATTTCGAGGTTGCCGTTGTCGTTATAGTAGGCAGAAGCAACGACCCAGTTGGCATCGACGACGGGCGTTGAGCCATCATCAGTCAGGACCACGGCATTCGAAAGATCGGCGCCGCGCGACTTGAGGATCTTCTTGGCGTTGGACCAGTACTGCCCCGGGATATCGCTCAGATCGACGGTGCTTGACGAGGCGGACTCGGTTTGCTCGGCAGTGGCATCGGCCGTTGAACTCCCCCGCTTGTTGAGCATGCCCGACACGATGGCAAACACAATCGACAGCGCAAAGAAGATCGCCAGTACGATGAGGATCTTCTTGATCACGCTCGACGAACGCGACGGCTTCCTCTCCTCGTCCTCGCCATATTGCGGAATCGACTTGGGGTACTCGCGATACGGCTCGCGCGACTCGTAGCGAGGCTGCGCCGTGCGAGGCATATACGTCGTCTGCTGAGGCTGCGGAATGGGATTCTGCGGCAGGCTGTCATAGGAATTCGGCGTCGAGGCAGCATAAGAATCCTGCGGCGCGTAATCAAACGGATCCGGAGCTGCGTTGCCATAGGGGCCTTGCGAAGATGCAGCGTAAGAATCCTGCGCCGTGTCGCCATAGCCCATAACCCGGGTGGGCTCGGCAGAAGGCTGCGTCGCGGCGGGGTCGGTATAACCGGGGTTGGGAACAGCGCGGGTCGCATCGGCACTATCGCCAGCCTGCGCGGAACCGTAGCCGCCCATCACGGTTGTCTTGTCCTGATCCATGCAACGATTCCTTTCCGTCGCGCGTGAGCCTCAAGTTATCCATGCATTCTACCCGCGCAAAAGCCTATGATGGGCAGAGTCCGTCGGTATCTACAAGACATGCGCGGGCCTAAGGATCAAAAAGCCCCGCCGGGCCTTG
Source organism: Collinsella sp. (assembly GCA_048205775.1). Classification (GTDB taxonomy): domain Bacteria; phylum Actinomycetota; class Coriobacteriia; order Coriobacteriales; family Coriobacteriaceae; genus Collinsella. Next base: position 1,344 of record DBEWTR010000096.1, read on the forward strand.
TGGGCACGGCGGGGCGGGCTAGCAGCTATGAGCAGCGAGCTTAGAACAGGCCGGTGATGTTGCCGTCGTTGTCGACGTCGATGTTCTCAGCCGCGGGGACCTTGGGCAGGCCCGGCATGGTCAGAACACTGCCGGTCAGTGCGACCACAAAGTGGGCACCGGCGGAAACCTTGAGCTCACGCACCGTGATGCGGAAGTTCTCGGGAGCGCCCAGGGCCTTGGCGTTGTCGCTAAAGCTGTACTGCGTCTTGGCGACGCACACCGGCAGGTTGCCAAAGCCGTTCTCGCGCAGCTCGGCGAGCTGACGCTTGGCAGCCGGCGTAAAGTCGACGCCGTCGGCACGGTAAACCTTGGTGGCGACGGCCTCGAGGGCATCGGCAACATCGGCGCCGTCCTCGTAGGCAAACTTGAGCTCGCTCGGCTGCTCAATCAGACGCATGACCTCATCGGCCAGCTCGAGCGCGCCCTCGCCGCCCTTGGCCCAGACCTCGGAAAGCTTAACGTTGACGCCGAGCTTCTGGCACTCGGACTCGATGAGTGCAAGCTCAGCCTCGGTGTCCGTCGGGAAGCGGTTGATGGCGACCACGCAGGGCAGACCATAAACGTTCTGGATGTTGTCGACATGACGCAGCAAGTTGGGCATGCCAGCCTTGAGTGCCTCGAGGTTCTCCTCGTTGAGGTCGGCCTTGGCGACGCCACCGTTGTACTTAAGCGCACGAGCGGTCGCGACGACCACGACGGCGCTGGGGCGAACGCCCGTCATGCGGCACTTGATGTCGAGGAACTTCTCGGCACCCAGATCGGCACCAAAGCCGGCCTCGGTAATGGCAACATCGCCAAAGCGCATCGCCATACGCGTGGCCATGATAGAGTTGCAGCCGTGGGCAATGTTGGCGAAGGGACCGCCGTGGACAAACGCGGGCGCGCCCTCGAGCGTTTGCACCAGGTTGGGCTTGAGCGCGTCCTTAAGCAACGCGGCCATGGCACCCTGGGCCTTAAGGTCGCGGGCACGGACGGGCTCGCCGGCAAAGCTATAGCCGACGACAATCTCGCCCAAGCGTTCCTTGAGGTCGCTGATGCTCGTAGACAGGCACAGAATTGCCATGACCTCGGAGGCAACGGTGATGTCGAAGCCGTCCTCGCGCGGCACACCTTGGGCCTTACCGCCAATGCCATCGATAACATGGCGCAGCTGACGGTCGTTCATGTCGACAACGCGCTTCCAGGTGATGCGCTTAACGTCAATACCGAGCTGATTGCCCTGCTGGATATGGTTATCGAGCATGGCGGCCAGCAGGTTGTTGGCAGCACCGATGGCATGGAAGTCGCCGGTAAAGTGCAGGTTGATGTCCTCCATGGGAATGACCTGGGCCCAACCGCCGCCAGCGGCACCGCCCTTGACGCCAAAGACGGGACCGAGCGAAGGCTCACGCAGGGCCACGGCGCTCTTGATACCGCGACGACGCAGGCCATCGGCCAGACCGATGGTCGTGGTGGTCTTGCCCTCGCCCGCGGGCGTTGGGTTGATAGCGGTCACGAGGACGAGCTTGGCCTGGTGATCAGTCGGCTCGTTGAGCAGTGAATAGTCGACCTTAGCCTTGTCGAAGCCGTACGGAATAAGGTGCTTAACGTCGACGCCGGCGTTCTTGGCCACCTCGGTAATAGGCAGCGGCGTGACAGAACGTGCGATTTCGATGTCAGTAGGCATGGGCGGTCCTTTCGTTACCGAATGAGAAAAAGACCAATTCAGCATAGCACGGGCGCGCAATAGTAAAACGCCCATAACCGATGAACGGCGATATGTTTACCCGATGCCCAGCGATAGTCCAACAGCCCGCCAAAACAAAACGCCCTAAACGGTAGGTTCAATCCCCAGGTGCTCAAAGGTGCGGAGGGTTGCCTGACGGCCCTGCGGCGTACGAATCATCAATCCGCACTGCAGCAAATAGGGCTCATAGACATCCTCGAGCGTGCCCGGGTCCTCGCCCACCGCGCTGGCAAGGGTCGTAAGTCCCACGGCGCGACCGGAGAACGTCTTGGCGAGCGTCTCCAAAATGCGAATATCCATCCAGTCCAGACCGAGCTCGTCGATCTCGAAGAACTCGAGCGCCTGGCGACAGATATCGAGCTCGATGGGGCCGTTGCCGCGCACCTGTGCGTAATCGCGCACGCGCTTGAGCAGACGGTTGGCAAGACGTGGCGTGCCGCGCGAACGCGAGCCGATCTCGAGTGCACTGGGATGGTCGATCGTCACGCCCAGGATAGTCGCCGAGCGCGTCACAATCTGCGCGAGCTCCTCGACCGTGTAGTAATCCAGGCGATATGAAATGCCAAAGCGGTCGCGCAACGGGCCGGTCAACATGCCTGAACGGGTCGTTGCCGCCACCAGCGTAAACTTGGGGATATCCAAGCGAATCGAGCGCGCCGCCGGACCCTTGCCAATCACGATATCGAGGGCAAAGTCCTCCATCGCGGGGTACAGGACCTCCTCGACCGAACGGTTGAGGCGGTGGATCTCGTCGATAAACAGCACATCGCCCGGCTGCAAGTTAGTAAGGATGGCCGCCAGGTCGCCCGTGCGCGCGATGGCAGGGCCACTCGTGGTCTTGATCTGAGCGCCCAGCTCGTTGGCGATAACGGTGGCCAGCGTGGTCTTGCCCAGGCCCGGAGGACCCGAGAAGATCACGTGGTCGAGCGTCTCGCCACGGCTCTGCGCCGCTTCGATCAACACGCGCAGGCTCTGCTTGATGTGCTCCTGGCCGCAGTAATCGTCCAGGCGCTGAGGGCGCAAAGTGCGGTCGACATCGAGATCCTCGGCCGTCAGCTCCGAGCCCACCATGCGCTCGCCGTGCGCCATGGATGCCGCCGGCGAGTTACCGGGCGTCGCCCACAAGTCCTGAGAGTCATCGGCTTCCCACATCACGCATCCATTCCGAGTCGCTTAAGCGCCGCGCCGAGCAGATCCTCGACACGCATATTCTGCCCATCATACCCGCTCAGGGCAACATCGGTCTCCTGCGGGCTAAAGCCCATGGAAAGGAGTGCCGCACGGGCATCGTCGATCGCCGAGGGAGCGGCAGCGGGCACGGGCATCGCAACCTGTCCGGGAATCACGTCGACCGGCACAAAGCCCTTATCCTTGGCAAAGGTGCTCTTGAGTTCCAGGATCAGGCGCTGAGCTGTCTTTTTGCCCACACCGGGTACCTTGGCCATGCCCTTGTCGTCCTCGGCCATCACCAGCGAATACAGCTGCCCCACGGTATAGGTGGAAAGCACGGCAAGCGCCAGGCGCGGGCCAACGCCCGAAACGGACACGAGCCGGTCGAACATCGTGCGCTCATCCTTTGAGGAAAAACCGAAAAGTGTCATGGCGTCCTCGCGCACCTGCATACGCGTGTAGAGACGGACCTCGCCGCCGGGCGTCGGCAACGTGGCCGCAGTGCTGCCCGAGATGCCGAGTTCAAAGCCAACGCCCGACACATCGACGACAGCAGAGCTCATCGTGGACTCGACAAGCGTTCCGTGGAGCTGGGAAATCATCAGTATCCGGTTCCTCTCTGTTGATAGAACTCGCCACCGGTGAGGGCGCGGGTGCGGCTGAGGTTTACGTGGCAGATGGCGCAGGCCAGGGCATCGGCGGCATGGTCGGGATGCGGGTCGTGGTCGAGCTGTGTTAGCGTGCGTACCATATAGGCGACCTGCCGCTTGTCCGCGGCGCCGGTGCCCACCACAGCCTGTTTGATCTGCATGGGCGTGTACTCGCCAATCTCGAGCGCGCATTCCGAAAGCGCTACGAGTGCAGCACCGCGGGCATGCGCCGTGGGGATGGCCGAACGAACGTTGGCGCCAAAGTAGATGCTCTCGACAGCAGCTGTGTCGGGTCGATAACGCTCGACGACATCCTTAAGGTCACGGGCGATATGCGACAGGCGCACCGCAAGCGGGCTGCCCGCGCTGGTCTCGATGCAACCGTAGGCACGGCAGCGAACCTCGCCACGCCGCTCCTCGATAATCCCCCAACCCGTATGAGCCAAACCGGGGTCAATGCCCAAGATAACCAAGCCGACCTCCCCTCGCCACAAGCACAGCGCAAGACAGGGCCCCGCGCATCATTCACGAACGTCTGTTCTAGAATAACACAACGGGGCCAAGATGCTTAGTTGAAGTATCGGGGTTGGAAGCGAATCCTATCCCATAGTTAGTTCTGCGAGAAAAAGGGGAACTGCCTCGGATCTACTGGCGGGTGCGGCATCGGGCCACCCTGGGGACTACCTTGCGAGCCGCCCTGACCGCCCATCATCTTATCGATGGCGTCCTGAACCTCGCCCTCGAACTTTTTCATTCCCTCGTGTAAACGACGCTGACCGTCCTCAGAGCGCAGCTCCTCCATCTGCTCGGGCGAAATGCCCAACAGGTCACCCAATATGCCCATCATCTCGCCACGCATGCGCTCGCTTGTATCCTCGTCGGCAAAGCGGTTCACCTCGGCGCGCGCCAGCGCATCGACCGTCATGCGTTCCTTGCCGCTCAGCCCCAGGTCGGACCACGCGAGCATGTACGGCCAGGCGCGCTCAACAAACGAACGGGCCGAGACGATCGGCGCCGTCGGCAGCATGCGGCGGGCGGCCTCGCCCTGACGCACGAGCATCAGCAGCAGCGAGCAAGCCTCGGGCTTGCCGGCGGCCATCGGGATGTCGTCGAAAGCTCGATTGCGGTCCACGTGCGCCTCGAGCGCGCCATCGACCTCACCCGGCTCAAGCCCGCCGAGCAGCTGTGCCGCGCGGTCGAGCATATCGACCGGACCGTCGAGCGTCGAGAGCGCCTGCGCCAGCACGCGCTCCATACAATCTTCCACCGCGTTGAGCGTCACGAGCTCTTGGGGCACCACGGCAGACGTGCGGTTGCGCACACGCGCCACAAACTCAAGCGTCGACAGGTACACATCGCCAAAGGGCGCAAAGTCGCCCTGGTAACCGCCGCAAAGCGCCGGCGCCGCCAGCGCATACTCGGTTTTGGACAGCGGGCTCAGCGCCATCGCACCCAGCTCGAGCGCCGTGTCCTCCAGCATGAGGCCCAGCGTGCGCGAGCGCAGACGCTCGGCATCGCCCGCCGACACGTCGCGATCGAGCACACGCGCCGCATCCGGTGCATCGCGCTCGACAGTGCGAATGTGCAGACGCTCGGCAATGGCGCGGACGGCGGCACAGCGGGCAGCCTCGGCCTCCTCCTGCGCCGGCGTAAAGATACGGTTGCGCCCCAGCACCAGGCCAATTACGTTACGCGGACCCAGAGCGTCAACGGCCAGCGCCGCCAGCAGGGATGACGGCAGGTCACCCTCGAGTGCCACCACAGCACGCGACGCACCGTGGGCCCGAGCGTTGTCGCGCACGGCGAGCACCAGCGCCTGCCACAACCACTCCTCGGAACGGAACTCGGGCAGTTCGTGATCTTCCAGGGCATCGAGCATCACGCCGCGCTGAATCTCCTGAACCAGCAGGCTCTCCTCAAAACACGGCGCCTGGGCCACCACGCGACCGCAGTCGTCGAGCACAAACGAACCGCCGGTATACACCGACTCGTCATAGGCACCGACCGGCGCCATGCAGGCAAACCACACGCTGCGCTTGGATGCGATCTTGCGGTAGGCGCCGCTGCGAACGGCGGCAATGGCGGCAGTCTCGCGGTCGGTCATGTCAAACGCGTTGAATTGGAAATACGCGATGAGGTCGACGCCGGTCGGCAACATCTCGAGCTCGCGGTCCAAGTCAAAAATCACGGCGATGCGCACGCCGTCCACGTCGAACACCGGCGGCGCCCAACGCGTGTCGTTGTTCTCGCCACGCTGCAGGGCAATGCTCGAACGCGCCGGCACCACATGACCGTCCTTGAGCATCATGTAGTCGAGCAGCGGTTGGCCCTCAAACGAAACCGCCGCGGGCACGATGCAGATCATGTCAAGCTCCTGGATACGCTCGGCGACACCAGTCAAACCGGCAAGCACGTCGTGCTCAAAGTCGGCAGCGCCCACCAGGCCACCGGGCATGGCACCCATAAAGAGCGGAGCCGGAACGCACAGCACGCGCGCCCCGCGCTCGTGGGCCAGACGAGCCTGGTCCTCGATGCGGCCGCAAATGCCCTCAATATCACCCAGGCGCATATCGATCTGTGCAAGCGCGAGCTTCATGCCCCAGCCCTTTCCGTCGTAAACCATCGAAATCGTAGTAAAAGCGCCGGCCGCATAATGCAGCCGGCGCTTGCATGTGCATATGCTAGCTATGATACCCCGAGCGGGGGCGCGCTCCTAGAATGTCGCGGACCACAGCCCGTGCAGGTTGCAGTAGGCATAGACGGTACCGGTCTTGGAGCCGCCCGCGAAAAACGTCGCGGGTTTCATGCCGGGCTCAAGGTAATGAACCTCTAAGCGGCCCTCGGCCTCAAGGGCAATCCACTCAATGTAGTGTTCGGGCAGGCTGGGGTGCTCGACCGAGCCAACGCGTGCACGAATCACGTGACCGTCGCGCTCGGTCTCGACAACAGGCACGTGCTTCTCGTGCGCCGCGTCCTCAGTGTTTGCGGTCAGTTCCGTGCAACCGGCAGGGGTCGCAACGTCGTCGCCAAGGGCAGCGATGAGCTTACCGTCGGGGTCCTTAAAGAATTTCGCCATGATGTTCTCCTTTGCTGATGTGCCAATGTTCTTGATGGTTCTTATGCCCAAAGGCAGACAAACCATCCACGGCATTGCAAATGAACACATAACGGATCAGGCAAGCGGTCGGGCCAAAATGCGTCGACCGTCCTGCCCACTCCAACAGTCCCACCCCGCGCGCGGCTAGCGCCCGTCGCCGCCGAGAAGCGCCAGAACATCCTCGCGCGTGAACAGTGCCGACGAGATGCCGTCGCCGCCGAGTACGCTGTTGACCAGGTCGCGCTTGGACTCCTGCATCTGCATAATGCGTTCCTCGATCGTGTCCTTGGCGATGAGCTTGTACACGGTCACGGTATGCTGCTGGCCAATACGGTGTGCACGATCAGTTGCTTGGTCCTGCGCCGCCACGTTCCACCACGGGTCGTAGTGGATGACCACGTCGGCAGCCGTCAAGTTAAGGCCCACGCCGCCCGCCTTGAGCGAAATCAAAAAGACCGGAACCTCGCCCGCTTGGAACTGCGCGACCATCTTGGCGCGGCTCTCCTTAGACGAAGCGCCCGTGAGCTTAAGGAAGGCGATGTCCTCCTTGGCCAGGCGCTTACCGATAATATCGAGCATACCCGTAAACTGGCTGAACAACAGGATGCGATGTCCGCCGTCGAGTGCGCCGTGCACGAGCTCCATGCACGTATCGAGTTTGGCGCTCCCCGCCTTGTAATCCTCGTAGTGCAGACGCGGGTCGCAGCAGATCTGGCGCAGCTTGGTGAGCTCGGCGAGCACCTTGAGCTTGTCCTTCTTAAACTCGGATGCCTCGCGATGCTGCACCTGTTGGGCGATGCGGTCCTGGTTGGCCAGGTAGAGTTTGCGCTGCTCGCCGGTGAGCTGCGCCATGACCGTATCCTCGATCTTCTCGGGCAGGTCGGCCACCACGTCTTCCTTGACACGGCGCAACACAAACGGCGACACGAGCGCTTGCAGGCGAGCGGCACTGTCGCCCTCGGCATGCTCGACCGGGCTTTCGAAGCGCTTGGCAAACGACTCGCGCGTGCCGAGCAGGCCCGGCATTAAAAAGTCGAAGATGCTCCAGAGCTCGGATAGGCGGTTTTCGATGGGCGTGCCCGTCAGGGCAAAGCGCACGCCGGCAGGCAGGCGCTTTGCGGCGCGCGCCACCTGGGTGAGCGGGTTTTTAATGTACTGGGCCTCATCGAGCGCCACGCGGGCAAAGTCCCGCTCGGCATACTCGTCGATATCGCGGCGCATGAGGTCATACGACGTCACGACCACGTTATGCTCGTCGGCGCCTGCTATCTGCACGCGGCGTTGAGCCTTGGCGCCCACGATGGCGCACACATCCAGCGAGGGCGCAAAGCGCTCCAGCTCGGCAGTCCAGTTGTACACGAGTGAGGCCGGGCATACCACGAGCGTGGGCTTGTTGTCCCCCGCCTCCACGCGCACCAGGATATGCGCGATCATCTGGAGCGTTTTGCCCAGGCCCATATCGTCGGCCAAGATACCGCCGAGGCCCAGATGCTCAAGCGAGCCGAGCCACTGGTAGCCGTCGACCTGGTAGCCACGCAGCGTGGCCTTGAGCGAGGCGGGTACCGTAAAGTCCATCTTGCCGAGCGTGTCCAGGCGCTCGACGGTACGGCGGAACGCAGCGTCGCGATCGGCCTCGAGCGCGGGCGTGCGCGCGAGCATGCTATCGACGAACAGGGTGCTCGATGCGGAAAGCGACACGCCGTCGAGCAGGTCGACGGCGTCGACGCCCAGGTCCTTGGCGAGGCCAAACGCGGCTCGAGCGCCCTCGTCCAGGCGAATGATGTCGCCGGACGTAAGGCGCGCAAACGTTTGATGGCGCTTGTAGGAGTCGAGGTAGATGGCAAGATCTGCCGCCGAAAGACCGCTCGCGCCCAGTTCAACATCGAGCAGGTTGCTCTTGACGGTGGCACGCACCGAAAGCTTGGGCGCAGGGCGCACCGAGATCTGGCGTAGGTGGTCGCTGAGCATGACCTCGCCCAGCTCGGACAGGGCAGACAGGCCCTCGGTCAGCAAGCAGAACAGGCTCTCGTCGTCGCGCTCCTCAAACGCCAGGCCGCCCTCGTAAAAGTCGAAATACAGGGCCGCCGTGTCCATAACGCGAAACTCTGCTATCTCGTCGCGCGGCGGCACGCCCGGGCGCTGTTCTTCGAAGGGGCTTCCCGGAGCACCCAGGCTAAAGAGATCTGCCGACCAGTCGCCGTAGGAAACCGTAATCTTGCAGGTCACGAGCCCGTCGTCGACACCGATTGCCATGGCAAAGCTCGGCTCGGGCGCCACGGTGTCGAGCACGGCGGGCGCGGTAAGGTCGGTGTAGTCGCGCAAAATGGGCAGCGCCATACGACAGAACTCCCCCACCTGGTCGACAGCGATATGGATCGGCGTGCGACAGGGCAGTAAGCGCGATAGGAACGGCGCCGCATGCTGGGCAAACGCTACATCGGCGCGGCGCGCACGGCGGGTGTCGACCAGATAGGCAACGTCGCCCGAAGCAAAGCAGTATGCATCGGCCGGCAGGCGTAGATCGTAGCTGCCGCCAGCCGCCGGCGCGATTTTGGCGGCAAGGAGCGGTGGGCGCTTAGACAGAGCCTCGTCCTCCCCTTCCGGAGGCATCTCAACCGCCACGTCATAGGTGCGATGCGTCGTCGTCCCCCGCGACCAGGCGGGCTCAAAGGAGATGGTCTGGCCACGCAGCAGGTCCAGCACATATACGATGCTATGCTCGGACAGCGGCAACTGACGCTCGGCGACAAAACCGCTGCGGGCAAAGTCGTACGACGCCGAACGCGAGCTTGTGATGTCATCGAGATAGGCAACTGTCGTCACAACAAGGTTGAGCAGCTTTGTCGACACGTCCTCGAAGGCTTCGGGCGTATGGA
>DBEWTR010000101.1:0-6022 GCA_048205775.1 Collinsella sp.
GTACCAGATTCGAACTGGTGATCTCCGCCTTGAGAGGGCGGCGTCCTAAACCGCTAGACGAACGGGCCACATGACATCTGCACTGCCGTGCTGCGAGGAAATATATTACGGGACAAAAAACATCAGCGCAAGAAGAAATTCCAAATTGCCGAAAAATTGTCGGCAGGTTATGGAACACGCAGGTAAACTAGGTAGCTAATTCAAGTTGAGATGGACCAAAAGAGCTTCGCGCTCGTTGGGAATGTTGTCTTCGATCACGGCGTCGAGGGCGGAGTTGAGAAGCTGACCCAGTTCAGGCCCGGGCTTGACTCCGGCACGGATCAGGTCGCCGCCGTTGATGGCGAGCATCTTGAGCGTATAGGGCTCCCCCGCCCTCAGCAGCTCGTGCGCCATCGCGCGCATCTCCTCAATCGTCTCAACGTAATAGAAGCACGACGGGGCCTTGCCAAGTGTGTCGGCACGCTTAAGGTCCATGAGCTCGTCAATCAGGCGGGCCGTGTCGACGCCCTCACCCGAAAGCGCGCACATCATATTGAGCAGACAGGAGCGCTCGGGGCGCAGCGGCTTGTCATGGTATTTGATGAGCAGACACACGTCGCGCACCAAGTCGTGCGAGAGCGCCAGGCGATCCATAATGACGCGCGCCTTCTTGGCGCCGAGCTCGGGATGACCGTAGAAGTGTCCGCTACCGGCATGGTCGACCGTGAAGCACTCGGGCTTGGACACATCGTGCAAAAACGCCGCCCACATAAGGCTCAACGAGGGCGCGACGCCGTCACACAGCGCGAGCTCCCCCGCCACCGTCAGCACACGGGCGATATGCACGTAGACGTTAAACGCATGATAGACACTGCGCTGATCAAAGCCGCGACCCGCTGCCAGCTCAGGCACAGAGGCACAGATGAGCTCGGGGTAGCGCAGCATCGCGTCTCCCCCATGACCGGTCGAAAGAATGCCCTCGAGCTCAATACCCACACGCTCGCGCGCCACGGCGTCGAGCAGCGGCGCGCACTCGGCAAGCGCGCGCTTAGTCTCGGGCTCAATCATAAAGTCCAGGCGGCAGGCAAAGCGCACCGCACGCAACATGCGCAGGGCGTCCTCGTTAAAGCGACGCTTGGGATCGCCGACAGCGCGAATCAGCTTGCGCTCCAAGTCACCCTGGCCGTCGTAGCGGTCGACAAGCCCGCGCTCGGGATGCCAGGCCATAGCGTTGACGGTAAAGTCGCGCCGCGCCAGATCGTCCTCGAGCGAGGCGGCACGCTCCACATTCTGGGGATGGCGACCATCGGTGTAAAAGCCATCCAGACGGTATGTGGTGACCTCGATACGCTCGCCATCGGAAATAGCCGTGATTCCGCCAAATTTAATGCCCGACTCCACAACCGCGATGCCGGCGGCCTCGAGCGCCGCTTTGGACTCCTGCCACAGGCCGCTACAGCACATATCAACATCGTGGCTGGGGCACCCCATCAGGGCGTCGCGCACCCAACCGCCCACGTACCAAGCCTCAAGACCAGCCGCCTCAAGCGCGCGCAGGACGCACAGGGACGCATCGGACGGTTGAGTACCGTTGAGCGAAACATTGCACATGCCTATGGCCTCCTGCGACTATCAAATTGGCTATCGATTGCGTCTGCAAGAAGTCTAGCAAGAAACAGCCTCCACTGCACACGCAAGTCCGATAAACAAAAACGCATCCGTCCTAGTCTAAGACGGATGCGAAATAATCAAACTATTCAGGAAAGGTGCCGGAACTAGCAGACCTGACGAACTTCGATGTTCTTCTTGTATTCGTCCACCTTGGCAAAATCACCCAGACCGGGGCACTCGACCACGTTGGCGCCGGTGGCCATCGAAAGGCGCAGGGCGTCCTCGACGCGCTCGGGGGCGTCGTGCCACACGGACAGGAAGGCAGCGAGCGAGGAATCGCCGGCGCACACAGTCGACAGCAGCTTGACGTCGAAGGTGCGGTTGGCAAACCAGATATGCTCGCCGTTGGAGAAGTACGCACCGGCGCCACCAAGGGTCAGCAGCACGTTCTTGGCGCCCTTGGCGTGCAGCTCGGCCATAGCGCCCTTGACGGACTCGTCGTCGCCACCGCTCACCTTGATGCCAAAGATGTCGAGCAGCTCGTCGTCATTGGGCTTGATCAGCAGCGGCTCCATGGCAATGAGGTCTGCCAGCTGATGGCTCGAGATGTCGAGGACGAACTCGGCCCCCTTGGCCTTGACGCGGCGCAGAACCTCGGCCAAGAAGCCCTCGGAAGTGTTGGGAGGCAGCGAGCCGCTGATGACCAGGCAGGTCATGTCATCGAGCGAATCGATGAGCTCAAACATCTCCTGCTCGTTGGCCTCGTTGATGGCGGCACCGGCGTTGACCATGTTGTACTCGGTGTCGGGTCCGGCATTGAGGAACACGTTGACGCGCGTGATGCCGTCGGTCCACACGGGCTTGACGGGCACGCCCAGGGCCTCGGCGCCCTTAACGATAAACTCGCCCGAGAAGCCGGCGAAAAAGCCCAGGATCGTGGTGTCGACACCGTAGTGATCGAGGGTGAACGAGACGTTGAGACCCTTGCCGTTGGGCGTGTAGACGGCGTTACGGGTACGCGTGACGGTGTTGGCAGCAAGGCCGTCGCAGGCGATGTTGTAGTCAATGGCAGGATTTGCAGTGAGCGTGTAAATCATGAATGTTCCTTTCACGAAGTAACGTATTGATGAAAGTATATTCCACCCATCGGTAAAAGGCTAGGACAACTCGGTGAACGGTGTGGAAGCGATGAAGTACGGCAGAACATCTCTCTCCAATGACGGAACAAAATAGGCGCCCCAGCCGAAACCGGGGCGCCGCATGCGCACGAATATGTCGCGTTTCGATTACTGACGATCGAGCTTGCGGACAGCAACGCGCTTGCTGTACTCGTCGACGTGACCGAAGTCGCCGATGCCGACGGACTCGGCAACGTTGGCGCCGGTGGCCATAGCGAGCTTCATGGCCTCCTCGACGTTGTCGCGATCCCTGTACCACTTGTGCAGGAAAGCAGCGAGGGTGCAGTCGCCGGCGCAGACAGAAGAAACCAGCTTGATGTTGAACTCACGCTTGGCGTACCAAATATCCTCGCCGTTGGAGAAGTAAGCGTCGCCGCGGCTACCACGGGTGAGCAGCACGTTCTGAACGCCAGCGTCGTGAGCCATCTTCATGGCAACGCGGACCTCGTCGTCGGTGTCGACCGGCACGCCGAAGATGGCCTTCATCTCGTGATGGTTCGGCTTGATGAGCAGCGGCTTCTTGTGAGCGAGCTCCTTGAGCTTGTCGGAGGACAGGTCCAGGACGACGTCGGCGCCACGAGCCTGAGCGTGCTCCATGACCTGAGCCAGGAAGTCGGGCGTAGCTTTGGGAGGCACGGAGCCGGAAACGATCAGGCACTCGAGATCGCCCGCGGTGTCCAGGATGTTGTAGAGCTCCTCCTGGTGCTGCGGCGTGATCGGAGCACCCGGGTTCAGGATGCCGTACTCGTGCTGGCCATCGTTGACGTAGGTGTTAATGCGCGTGATACCGTCGGTCCAGACCGGGCGGCAGAGGCAACCCAGGTTCATGACCTCCTCGACGATGAACTTGCCCGTGAAGCCAGCGAAGAAGCCGAGCGCGACGGTGTCGACGCCCATCTTCTTAAAGGCGAAGGACACGTCGAGGCCCTTGCCGTTAGCCGTGTAGCTGGCCGAGCCGGTGCGGACGTTCTCGTCGGGCTCGAGCGGAGAGCTCGAAACCGTCATGTCGACAGCCGGGTTAGCGGTTAGCGTGTAGAACATTTACAGTACCCCCTGTATATGTGAGGGCCGCGTGGCCGGCCCATTCCAACCACGCGGTTACCTCTGATACCAAATTAGCGAGCTGCGGACTCGAGCAGTGCCTTGACCTCGGCGGCGGTGTTGCAGGCGAGCGCCTTCTCGGCGAGCTCGTCGCACTCGGCCTTGGTCCACTGGCTGATGGTCTTGCGGGCGCGCAGGATCGACGGAGCGCTCATCGAGAACTCCTCCAGGCCCCAGCTGATCAGCAGCGGCTCGAGCAGCGGATCGGCAGCGGCCTCGCCGCACATACCGACCATGATGCCGGCCTTCACGCCGCTCTCGATGATGTTCTTGAGCGAGCGGAGCACGGCGGGATAGTACACCTGGTACAGGTTGGAGATGGTGTCGTTGCCACGGTCGGCGCACATGGTGTAGCCGATCAGGTCGTTGGTGCCGATGGAGAAGAAGTCGGCGACCTCGGCCAGACGGTCTGCGAGCAGCGAAGCGGCGGGCGTCTCGACCATGATGCCGACCTCGATGTTCTCGTTGAACTTGCGACCCTCTTCGGTCAGCTCGGCCTTGCACTGCTCAACGAGCTCCTTGACAGCCAAGACCTCCTCGACGCAGGTGACGAGCGGGATCATGATCTTGACGTCACCGAAGGCGCTAGCGCGCAACAGAGCGCGGAGCTGGACCTTGTACTGGTCGGGATTAGCCAGGCAGTAACGCACGGCGCGGAAGCCCATGAAGGGGTTATCTTCCTTGACCATGTGCAGATACGGAATCTCCTTGTCGCCACCCACATCGAGCGTGCGGATGATGACCGGAGCACCCTTGAGCGCGCTGGCGACCTTACGGTAGGCGTTGAACTGCTCCTCCTCGGAAGGAAGCTCAGCAGAGTCCATGAACAGGAACTCGGAGCGGAACAGACCGATGGCCTCGGCGTCGTGATCGAGCGCGTTGGGCACGTCATCGGGGTTACCGATGTTGCAGGCGATGATCTTCTTGATGCCATCGGCAGTCACGGACGGCTTGCCACGGAAGGCCTCGAGGGCTGCCTTCTCGGCAGCGAAGGCCTCGGCCTTGGCGGTGTAGGCAGCGAGCGTCTCCTCGTCGGGATCGGCCTCGACGATACCCTTGCCGCCGTCGACGACAACGGTCATACCGTTGCGCAGCGCGGTGCAACTGTTGGAAACCGAAAGGACAGCCGGGATCTCGAGGGCGCGCGCAATGATCGCGGAGTGCGAAGTGCGGCCGCCGGTCTCGGTGACGATACCGGCAACGTGGGCCTTATCGATCGTGGCGGTCATGGACGGCGTGAGGTCGTGCACGACAACGACAGTGTTCTCGGGCAGGACGGAGAGGTCGACGACCTCCTTGCCCAGCAGCTCGGCCAGAATACCGGTGCGGATGTCGGCGATGTCGGCCGCGCGAAGACGGAACATCTCGTCGTCCATGGACAGGAACATGTTCTCGAACATGGTCGAGGTGTCCATGAGCGCCTGCTCGGCGCAGGTACCGCCGTCAATGGCGGCGTTGATGGCGTCGGTCATACCCGGATCCTGAGCCAGAACAATGTGTCCGCTCATGATCTCGGCCTCGGCCTCGCCCACCGTCTCCTTCATGTGGTCGGCCTGAGCCTGGGTCTTCTCGCAGAAGACCGAAAGAGCGGACTGATAGCGCTCCTTCTCTGCTGCCGAATCAGCAACCTCGTGCGGCTCAAACGTCAAGTCGGGATCGACGGCGACCATGACGGTGCCGATACCGATGCCCTCGGAAGCGTTGACTCCCTGATACATTCCCATTCCTCTCTCCGTGTCTTGTGATAAATCGTTTTGCCATATCCATGACAAAAGAGCGCAGTTACCTTACAACAGGTCACTGCGCCCCCAAATATGAACTTAGTTGTTCAACATGCGACCCGTTTGAGTTCTACTCGCCAAGACCGCTCTTGATGAGCTCGATGGCAGCAGCCCGAGCCTCGGCCTCGTCGGCGCCGTCGCACTTGACCTCGACCTCGGTACCGCAGGGGATACCAGCAGCCATGAGGGCCATCGGGGACTTGCCGTTGACCTCCTTCTCGGGGGTGACGACCGTCACGTCACAGGCGTACTTGCCCATGGTGGAGGCGAACAGACCAGCCGGACGCATGTGCAGACCCTGAGGATTAACGAGGGTAGCCTTCTCAGAAACCATAGTTGACTCCTTTTTTGTGTTTAACCCCTGTCATGTCT
>DBEWTR010000105.1:0-2265 GCA_048205775.1 Collinsella sp.
TGTTATCAGATCGAGCCATCGAACACGTTTTGAAACTTTGCTGCGGCGCGCGGGATGTCGGCGCGAGACCTTATCATAGGGTGACAAACAACGATGAGGAGCACATGCCTATGACAGACGAGCTGGACCCCCAGACTCAAGAGCATATTGATCATTCCGCAGACGCCGTCGACGACTGCGATACTCCTACCTGCGTCGACGCCTCCACCGATGCGCCCGCCACCGCAGATGCGCCCGCTGCCGCAGATGTGCACGCTGCCGCAGATGTGCACGCCGATGCGGATAAAGCAACAGACACAGACGATACTGTCGAGCATGACGAAAGCGAGCAGCCGGAGCCGAGCGATGCCGAACCCGACACAGACCCCGCGCCACAGGCGGCAGGCCCCATCGAGGTGTCTTCGGAAGAAGAGCTCGATGCCGTCATGGACTCCATGATGGATGCCGTCAAAGCGATGAAAGACGCCGTCGCCGATGCCGATATTGATGCCGAGGAAGAGGAGGCCGCCGAGGCGGCCTCGACCTTTGTGCCCGGCGAGACTCCGGTTGCCGACCAGGGCAGTACCATGCCCTCGTTTCTCCAGCTCGAGCACCCCACGATTGGCGCCGATGCGGTCGATCCGCACGCAGCAGGCTTTTCTGTGGTCGAGGGCGGTACCGGCAATATCGCCGCGCCGCAGACTGCCGATGCGGACGCTGCCGACACCACTCGCCCGACCGCCCCGCACTCCCCCGCCGCGAGCCGCGATCTGGGGACCGCTGTCTCGAACACCGCGAACGCCGTGGGCACCTTTATCGCCCAGGGCGCCTCGGCCATGCGCGAGATGAACGCCGCGAAAAAGGCACTTGCCGATGCCCGCGCCCACCTGACCGAACTTGAGCAGCGCATTGCCGATCAGGCCGAGGAACTCGAGACGCGCCAGGATATCGCAGGCCGCTACGACCAGATCGTCGCCGACCAGCGCCAAGCGATTGCTACAGCGCAAAAGGCCGCCGCGGCAGCCGAGATTGACCGTGATGCCCACGCCGCCAAAGCGACAGAGCTCAAGGGTCAGTTCGAACAAATGAAGACAGAGGATGACGCGACTGAGCTCCGCCTGAAGGCCGCGCTCGACGCCGTGGAGGCCCGCGAGGCAAGCTCTCGCGAGACCGGCAACCGCCTCGTTCGACGTCTTGAGGATTCCAAGCGCATCCGCGACAAGGTGAAGGCCGAGCGAGACGCCGGCATTGCGGCCGCACAACAAACCGTCGACGCCACGCGCGCCCAGCTCGAGACGCTGCGTCATGAGTATGCCGAGCTGCAACGCAATCCCTCGGCAAATCCCGCCAACTATACGGTGCGCACCAGCGAGCTCTCGATGCAGATCTCCGACACGGCAGATGCCCTGCGAAAAGCCGAAGAAGATGTCCCGCGCATCACCGCCGACCTTGAGCACTCGCTTGCCGCAGCCGAGCAGGCCGTCGAGCAGGCTCAAGCCCCCATTGCCGAAGCCAAACGCGCACACCAAGCCGTGACGACTGAGGCCGATGCCGCGCGCGACGAGCTGCAGACGGCGAAAACTGCCGCCACGACGCGCCAGCGCGAACTGCGCGAGAAGATAGCCGCCGAGGACAAGGCACGCCGCGACCAAGAGCAAAGCATCGCCAACGCCCAAGCAGATGCCGCACATGCACAGTCGATCATCGAGCAGGCGACCGAGGTGCATGACCATCCAGAGATCACTGAGTCGCTTGCAGGATCCTTGGCCCGAGACAAAGCCGAACACGCCGAGACCGAGCAAGAAGTCGCCCAGTTCGAGGCCACCGAGGACGCGGTGCGCGAGCGTACCCGCGACTCACGCATCAAATTCACTGGCGCCATCGTCTGCATCGTCGCCGTGATTCTGGCAATCATCCTGATCTGGCTGTTCGCGAGCAAGTAAACCAGCTGCCAAAAAACGCCTCAACTCAGTTGCGGTGAGAAAGTTTCTGTTTAGCCCCAAAAAGGCCAATTCAAGAACTATCTCACCGCAACTTATTTAGATCGACGCAAGGCAACCTATCCCTCTTGCACCGATCTCTTGACATAAGGACTGTCCCCAGGTGCCGGCACAAAAGGAACGTCCCCAAGTGCCAAGTGCCGTAAGAGTGTCCCCTTTGACTAGTCATTTAAGAACGTCCATTACAGTCGAAATTGTCAGCCCGGGACCGTCTCGGGCTACGATTGAGGCGCGCCCAGAACGGGCCGCCGACCGGGCGCCCGCGCACGGCCGAACGTCCCTGCCC
>DBEWTR010000110.1:0-1708 GCA_048205775.1 Collinsella sp.
ATCTCCGGCATCTCGGGCGGCATGATCAGCCCCGAGTTCATTATCTCGGCCTTCTGCCTCACTATCCTGGTCGTGCGCCCCAACATCGGTCAGGCGCTCGTTATCGGCCTGATCTCGGCCGCCGTGATCCAGATCACCACCACCTCGCCGTTCGTCGATTTTGCCGCCGAGGGCATCGCCGCCATGCTCATGGCCGTCATTGTCAACGCTGCCGCCAAGAACGGCCAGGTCAAGCCTGCCGTCGCCATCGTCGCAACCTTCGTGACCACCTTTGTCTCGGGCGTCATTTTCATGGTCATCAAGATGGCCATGCTCGGCGTGGTGGGCGAGCTCGCCGCTGCCATGCTACCCGTCGTCGCCATGACCGCCGTCTTTAACGCCATCCTGGTCGGCGCTCTCTACATGCCCATCCAGAAGGCCCTTAAGCTCAACTAACCTGCTCGGCTTTACGAGCCACCCCATCTTGGCGTTCATTCGTCGCTCGCGTACCCGAGTACGCTTCGTTCCTCTTTCGCGCCAACCTGGGGCACCTCGTAAAGCCGTCTCCGTGCTTCACCACCAAAGACTGTCCCAAACAACGAGCTTTTGGGGATGTTCTTAAACGACTAGTTATGTAAGAACATCCCCGATGACTATGAAAGGTATCCATGGAAACGATCATCAACGTCGACGATGTCTCGTTCTCCTATGGCACGCAGACCGAGCAGGCGTTTAAGCATATCTCGCTCAGCGTGAACAAGGGAGATTTTATCGGCATCATTGGGCCCTCGGGCGCCGGCAAGTCCACGCTTGCCGCCTGCCTGTCGGGTGCCGTGCCCCACCACTACACCGGCACGTTCTTTGGGTCCGTCATGGTTGACGGCCACGACACCTGCGAGGTCTCGCTCACCGACGTATCGCAGATCGTCGGCAGCGTGTTGCAGGACATCGACACGCAAATGGTCGCCTCGGTCGTCGAGGACGAGATGCTCTTTGGCCTCGAGAACTTTGGCGTTCCCCACGACCAGATCGAGCAGCGCGTGAGCGAAACGCTCGAGACCGTCGGCATCAGCGACCTGCGCGACCGCGAGATCGCCACCCTCTCGGGCGGACAGAAGCAAAAGGTAGCCATCGCCGCCATCCTCGCCATGCGTCCGCGCGTCTTGGTTCTCGACGAGCCCACCGCGGCACTCGACCCCGCCAGCTCCACGTTGGTCTTCGAGACGCTGCGTGAGGCAAACCGCGCACTTGGAATCACCATCGTCGTCGTTGAGCAAAAGGTCGCCCTGCTCTCGGAGTACTGCAACCGCGTGCTCGTGCTCAACCATGGCGAAATTGCGCTGCAGGGTGAGCCACATGAGGTCTTCGCGCATACCGACGAGCTCCGTGCCATCGGCGTCGACTGCCCTCGCGTCACGCGTATCTTCAATAGCCTCGAAGCCGATGGCCTGGTAAGCGGTACTCCCTGCTTGGATGTCGATGAGGCCGAGCGCATGATTTCGGGCATCGTCGACCCCGCACACGCGGCTATCGAAGCTCAGGCGCCCGCCGGTTCCCCGCATGCACCGTCGTTGCGCCCTCATGCCAAGGACGCCGAACCCGTACTCACCTTCGACCATGTTGAGTTTGCCTATCCCAATGGCGGCGCCGCCGTACACGACCTTAGCCTGACGCTCTATCCCGGCGAGCTCGTGGGCATCGTCGGCCAGAACGGTGCCGGCAAGACCAC
>DBEWTR010000115.1:0-2129 GCA_048205775.1 Collinsella sp.
CTCCTAAGCCGCTGAACATCTTCCAGGAAACGTATAACTTTTCCGATGCTGTGCGGACTGCCGGCCTGCATCCCTCTTCTCGTCTGGTTTCCACCGAGACCATCGAGGCGGATAAGACGCTTGCCGACAAGCTTGGGGTGGCTGTAGGCGCTCCTTTGCTCCGCATGCAGCGCGTTCGACTTATTGAGGGCGAGCCGGCGTCAATCGAGACGGCTCACGTTAACCTGTCCCTGTGCCCCGCGCTTCCCGATCACGATTTTGAGTGTGAGAGCCTTTACGATGTCTTGCTCAAAGAAGGTGGCGTGCGTGTTGAGCATGGACGTGAGCATATCTCCATCTCGCGTTTGAACGCCGAAGAGGCCGAGCTGCTCCAGCAAGAAGAGGGAACGCCGGTGTTCTATGAGAGCACGATCGAATTTGATAAGGACATGCGTTTTGTGGAGCATTGCAAATCGGTGATTTTGCCCACAAAGTTCCGCTTTGCCGATAACGGCGAAGAGAACGGCATGAGGAGCGTGGCAGGTGAACAATGGCTGAAACAGTAGTTGCCACCCCGGTTTATATGCGCATTCGACGCCGCATCGAGGAGCGTATCGAGCGCGGAATATATCCCACGGGTTCCATGATTCCGTCCGAAAAAGACCTCGCCGAGGAATTTGGTACGACACGCTTGACCATCCGAAGTGCTGTCGATGAGTTGGTTCGGCGTGGGCAGATTCGACGCGTCCGCGGAAAGGGCGCGTTTGTGGCACAGAAAGTGCCCGTTGCGTACGAGCGAACAGGAGGCTTTCGCGAATCGGTTCGTGCTTCGGGTGGCGAGCCGTCCGTCCGCATCCTCGCGCGTTCCAAGCGTTATGCGGGCCCATATTATGCCAACCTGTTTGGCATTGCCGAGGACGATTTGCTGTATTCGATTCGGCGTTTGAACTGCGTCAACGGCGACCCCGTATCGATTGAGACGGCGTTCATCCCGTGCCTGCTGTTTCCCACAATCGAAGATATTGACGTGTCGGTCTTCAGTTTGTACGAGACCTATGAGATGTTGGGCCGAAAGCCGGTCATGGCACAGGAAAAGCTCGATATCGAAGCGCTGGGCGCACGAGATGCCGGCCTGCTTGGACTGGAGCAGGGCGATCTTGCCTTGACGCTTGAGTGCGTGAGCTTCGATGCGAGCGGCCAGGCGATCGAGTACGTCAAGTCGTTTGACCGCGGTGATGCGGGTGGATATACCTATACGTACTAGCTGGTTTTTTTGCATAACGGGCTGAAAAGCTGACGGAATTTTGATTCGTTGGGTCAGCTGTATATACAACCTTACAGGGCTCAAAATCGACCGTTCGCCGAAGGGAATAAATTAATCGACAAAGAGGTATCAAAAAGCCGTAACCTGTAATCGTGATTGGTATCAAATACTAATGATTTGTTGCGAGGTGAGACGATGAAGATGCTCGATTACGTTCAACTCGCCCATGTGCGTATGGGAGAGAACCTCGAGCGTTCGTCTGAGCTGGTAGCGCAGCTCGTTGATATTTTCCAGTCCGGTTCTTTTGACGCGCTGCGCATCGTTGCTTCGGGTTCGTCGCGCCATGCCGCCGATTGCGCCCGCGATTACCTGCAAGATGCGCTGCAGATGCAAGTGTCCGTTGTGACGCCCGAGGCCTTCGTCGATTTTGAACACACCTATCCGCAGCATGCGCTCAACATCGCCGTCTCGCAGAGTGGTTATTCGACCAATACGATTGCGGCGCTCGATTACATGCGCGCACACGATATGGCTGCAGTTGCGCTCACGGCAAACGTCGAGGCACCCATCAAGGAGCACGCTGACATCGTTCTTGACTACGGTGTGGGCGTCGAGTCGGTGGACTTTGTGACTCTGGGCGTCGAGGTTCTCGTTGAGTACCTGGTGCTCTTTGGTATTTACGGCGGTCAGGCGCGCGGAACGATTGACGCCAAGGGCGTTGCCCAGCGTCTTGACGACCTGTGCGAGGCTATCCAGGCCAATGCCGTGATGTGCAAGACCGCCGAGGCATATGTCCAAGGCCACATGCTCGAGCTTTCTGAGCACATGCCCGCCATGGTCGTCGGCAACGGCCCCAACTACGGTGTTGCCGAGGAGGCAGCGCTCA
>DBEWTR010000245.1:0-5177 GCA_048205775.1 Collinsella sp.
AACATCCCCATCCCCGCCATGGGCCAACATGGGCAAAATCACCCCCTTCGTCTCCACCCAACCGACACATCAACCTCAACTAAATCGATTTACCAAACCGTTCAGCCGACAATTCAGCCGCCGGCGCAAAATCGAAACAAAGCCGGCGCATACTGATAAACGTTTGACGCTGTTTATCAGTTTTACCAACCATATCGGAAGGTGTTTCATGGTCGCATTCGATCGCAACCCGCAAGACTTTAAGTATCTGCGTCTGCTGTCGAGACAATTTCCCACCGAGCAATCCGCGTTTACCGAGATCATCAATCTCTCGGCCATTCTCAACCTGCCCAAAGGCACCGAGCATTTTATGAGCGACGTGCACGGCGAGTACGAAGCCTTTATGCACATCCTCAACAACTGCTCGGGCGTCGTGCGCGAACATGTCGACGAGATCTTTAGCGACACGCTCACCTTTGACGAAAAGGGCGAGCTGTGCACGCTCATCTACTACCCGCGCGAGAAGATCGAGCTGGTCCGCAGCCAGCACGAGGACTCCCCCACCTGGTACAAGACCATGCTCGACCAACTCATCATGGTTGCCCGCTCGCTTTCGAGCCGCTATACGCGCTCCAAGGTGCGTAAGGCCATCCCGCGCGATTACGCCTACATCATCGACGAGTTGTTGCACACGCATCCGGACGAGAACAACTATCGTGTGCGTTATCACGAGCGCATCGTGGAGTCCATCCTAGAGACCGCAAGCGCCGACGACTTTATCGAGTCGCTCGCCTCACTCATCAAGCGCCTGGCCGTCGACCACCTGCACCTGGTGGGCGATATCTTCGACCGTGGCGGCGGCGCTGCCAAGATTATGGATCGCCTGCTCACCTACCATTCGCTCGACATTCAGTGGGGCAACCACGATCTGCTGTGGATGGGCGCCGCTGCCGGCGAGCCCGCTTGCATCGCCACGGTGCTGCGCAACAACCTGCGCTACGACAACTACGAGATCCTCGAGAACGACTACGGCATCTCGCTGCGCGAGCTCGTCGCCTTTGCCGATGCCACCTATACCGCCGGCGAGCCCATCAGCCCGCTGATCAAAGCCATCAACGTACTGCTCTTTAAGCTCGAGGGCCAGATTATCCAGCGCCACCCCGAGTTCGATATGGCCGACCGCCTGCTGCTCGACAAGATCGACCACGACACCGGCACGGTCACGCTCGCCGACGACAGCGCGTGGCCGCTCACGACCAACGACTTCCCCACCGTCGACCCGACGGACCCCTACACGCTCACGCCCCAGGAGCAACACATCATCGACAAGCTCGTATCCGAGTTTGTCACCGCCGATCACCTGCATCGCCATATCGATTTCCTCTACACCCACGGCTCGATGTACAAGGTCGCCAACGGCAATCTGCTGTTCCACGGCTGCGTGCCGCTCAACGAGGACGGTACCTTTAGCAGCATGAACTGCCTGGGCACCTGGCACGCTGGCCGCGATTATCTCGATTTTTGCGACTGCATCGCCCGCCGCGCCTGGCGCGTGGGCGACCGCGACGCCCTCGACTGGATGTGGTACCTGTGGATCGGCTTTAACTCACCCGCGAGCGGTCGCCTGGTGCGCACCTTTGAGCGCGCCTATATCGCTGATAAGAGCACTTGGGTCGAGCCGATGGACCCGTACTTTACGCTTACCAAGTCGCCCTCGGTCTGCGACGACATCATGCACGAGTTCGGCGTTGCCCCCATGGCATGCTCGCCGACCGGCCACATCATCAACGGACACACACCCGTTAAAACCACCAAGGGCGAGCAGCCCATCCGCGCCGAGGGCAAGCTGCTGGTCATCGATGGCGGCTTCTGCCGCGCCTACCACCCCAAGACGGGCATCGCCGGCTACACGCTTATTTCGAGCTCACGCGGCTGTCGCCTTAAGTCGCACCGGGCCTTTACAACGGTTGCCGAAGCGCTCACGCGCAACGTGGACATCGAGAGCGAGACCAACCGCTTTGACGAGGCCGACCGCCGCCGCATGGTAAGCGACACCGATACGGGTGCCAAGATCCGCAGCCAGATCCAGGACCTACGCCAACTGCTCGATGCATATAGAAACGGTGCTATCGAGGAGCGCGCCTAGCCCCGCCTGCGGGGATTGGCTAAACTTGCTGAGTTTGTCATCCCCACAGCGCTCCGGCGCCACCCTAAGGCAGGTACCATGCAAAAGCTCCTTGCGCAGATCATGAAGTTTGGCGTCGTCGGCGTCGTTGCCACCGTCATCGACTTTGGCATCATGAATCTGCTCCACTACGGTCTGGGCCTCAATATCCTGATTGCCAATACCAGCGGCTTTATCGTCTCGCTCATCTTTAACTACGTCGCGAGTATGAAGTACGTGTTTGCGCACAAGGAGGGCATGAGCCGCCGCCGCGAGTTCATTATCTTTGTCGTGCTGTCTGTGATCGGCCTGGCGCTCAACGACGGTATCGTGCTGGCGCTCAACGCCGGCCTGGGGCTCGAGGCCAATATCGCCAAGATTTGCGCCACCGCGCTTGTTATGGTCTACAACTTTGTGACCCGAAAGATCTTCCTGGAGGGCGAGGAGACCAAGTAGCTCGGCCTCCTCGTTGCACTACGGGGCCCACGGACGACGTGCGTCGAGCGCTGCGTTGTTCGTGGGCCTTGCTCGTTTACGGAAGGATTTACAACGTTTGCGGATTGTCTCTTGCAAATTTGGCGAGTTCGTATAGTTCTTGGCAAAGCCCTTACGTTTCCCTTGCAAAAGCTCTAAAGTATCCTCTGCTCGATTCGTCAACGCATTGGATGTGATTACGTGCGCAAGGCACTGGCACAACCTCATACTAAGCAATTCCTCAAGTTCGCTGTCGTGGGTCTTATCTCCTTTGGCATCGACTGGGGCATGCTCATTGCGCTCGTCGAGCTGTTCCATCTCGACTTTTTGATGAGCACCACGATCTCGTTTATCACGTCCGTCGTGGTCAACTACTGGCTCAGCATGAAGTACGTGTTCGACCATCGCGAGGGCATGAGCCGCAAGCGCGAGTTCACGATCTTCACCATCCTGTCGGTGATTGGTTTGGGCCTCAACGACCTGTACATGTTTGTGGGCGTCACGTTTTTGAGCATCGGCTACCAGGCCATGAAGGCCATCGCCACGTTCCTGGTCACCTGGTACAACTACTTTAGCCGTCGCTTCTTCCTCGAGGGCGCACGTTCGTAGTTTGTATGACATTTGCTTGAAGGTATAACCGGTTGGAATTCTCGTTCCAACCGGTTTTTTGTTTGCAGAGCCTGCCGAGGAAGGCGCACAAGGCGAGAAACGGCGTCCCATTCGCATGAAAAACGAGCGGCTCGGATGTTGGTCCGAACCGCCCGTCTGGCGTGTTATGTCGAGGCTCCTAGCCCGTTACGTAATACCACACGACAGTGTCGCCATTGGAGAGAACGTAGTTGCTGCAGGCCGTATTGGGCGTTATGCCGTTGACGGAGTACATCCAGCCGCTCGTGCCGCCGTGCTCCTTCTCGGCCAAACCGCCAATCGCGGCAACATAAGTACCATACGACGAAGGGCGCGCATTGATAGAAAGTCCCAACGCACACAGCGCGTCGTAAGGAGTTGCGCCCTCATTGAAGGTGAACGTGCCGCCAGAAGAGACAGGGTTACCCACGGCGCTCGATGTGACCGAGACCGTCACCGTGACGACGTGGCTAGGCTGCTGCGAGCCGCCCTGATCGCCCGTAGAGGCGCCGCCGCCGTTGGAAGCAGAACCACCGCCGGTCGTCGAGCCAGCGCTCGAAGATGAGCCGTCAGAAGCGCTTGATCCGCCAGTGGACCCAGAATTCTGCGAACCCGATTTATCCCCGGACTTCTTACCGCCCTTGCCTTCGGACTTCTTCTCCTTCGAATCCTTGTCAGACTTCTTGTCCGAAGATTCAGACTCGTCCTTCGCATTGTCCAAAGATTTGGAGTCCTTGGGCGCAGTCTTACCCGAAGCGGTAGTCGAGCCGGAAACCGACGCATCCTTGGCAACGACGCTCTCCCCTGTCACAGCCTGAGCGATCCAATCGATGGACCATGCACCGCTGGAAGAAGGTTGGACAAAACCCAGCGACACAACGATCAAGACGATGCAGACGGCCGTCAGGGCGCCAAAAAGCGCCTTGCGCCGAGGGGCGGACGCCGCCGAGGCGGCGCCCTTTTGCTTTGCATCGTCGAGTTGAATGAACGACGAGTCGGGCTGCTTGGAGTCGGCGTCCTGAGGTTTATTGGACACGGCCCTCACCTACCGACGCTTGGTGAATACGAACACGCCAATGACGGCGAGACCGATCACGCCGGCCGCCACGCCAGCAATGGCGATCGGATTGAAGCCAGACTCCTGCGAGGGAGCCGCAGCGGACTTCTTGGCAGTGGTCGCTGCAGACGAGCCCGTGTCGGACTTCTTGTCCTTCTTGTCGGACTTATCGGAATTCTTCTTGGAATCCTTATCGTCCTTGGTCTCGGTCGTAGTCGTGGTAGACACCGGCTTCTGACCCGGAGCAACAGCACCGCCAGCCTGCTGCCCGTTTGTACCGTTACCCGAGCCGCCTTTGGAGCCAGAACCACCGTTACCGTCAGGGGCAACGGCGTTCTTGATCCACTTGGCATACAGCGTCATATCAGCCGTCACCGCAACGCTAAAGTCATACGCCTTTGTACAAGCCTCGTCGGTATACCAACCAGCGAAGGTATAGCCCTCACGCGTCGGATCGGTCGGCTTGGTGACAGTCGAGCCCGAAGCGGGGGTCTGACCATTGACCGACGAGCCGCCCTGAGTATCAAACTTGACACGATGTGCCTGAGATTTCACACAGAAGAGATGGCCCGAATCGTTGGTGTAATACAGATTGCCGAACTGATCGCAGACAACCGAAGCCATGCAATAGTTGGCATATCCAGAACCGGGAACGAACACCTCGGTTGCCTCGGCATCGCCCAGCTTGTACATGTACACGCCACCGCCGGTAGTGTAGTTAGGCCAATTGCCCTTGGCGCCGTTCAAGGTGAAATATACGTACGTCTCGCCATCATGTGTTGAGACGAGCGGCGTGCCCTTGGACTCAAAGCCAAGCTCTTCGCCATCGGCCTTCGTAATCTGCTTCACACTCATATCGGAGAGGTCAATGATCGA
>DBEWTR010000116.1:0-3345 GCA_048205775.1 Collinsella sp.
ACCACAGTATTATTTAAATCGATTTCCCCAAACACGACCGTACCGCACAGACAGCTCAAAGCCCCAGCCCAAATGAACTACTTTTTGGACGCTTTGCGCTCGTCGCGGATGCGGGCGCGGTCCATGGCCGCCTCGACAGCCGAGAAGCGGCAACCACAGTAGTTCTGCCGATACATGCCCAGCTCGCGCGAACGGCGTGTCGCCTCGGGGTAATACGGACGAAAATCGCGAATCACCGGAGTGAGACCGCGGGCGGCAGCCAGACGCTCCAACACATCATTGCAGGTTTCGAACAACTGATACGGCGAGACGGCGAGCGTCGTACCCACAAACTCAAACCCACGCTCCTGGGCCACGCGGCACGCCTCGGCCAAGCGCAGGGCATAGCACGCACGACAGCGACGGGGCCGATCGGCACCCAGCGGTGCCACGCCGGCCTCCCAGCGCTCACGGTCCTCCCCCGCCTCGATAAGCTCGATGTCGCCATCGGCACACCACCGGCGCAGCTCGTCCAAACGCCGCTGCCATTCATCGTGCGGCTGAATATTGGGGTTGGTCCAGCAGATTGTGGGCTCAAACCCTTCCTCGCGCAGCAGGCGGACCGGCTCAAGAGAGCACGGCGCACAGCAGGCGTGCAACAACAACGGCTTCATCGACATCTCCTCACCCGAAAAAGCGCACGCCGAAGGACGTGTCCTCGCAGGCGACAATGCGGCGGTCGCGCAAAATGGTCCGCACGTAATACCAGTCGCCCACACAGCCTGACAAATGCAAGCCGGCCGCCAGATAGCACAGCAGCGGATAGCCCGAAAACGCAAACCCCAGGGCAAGCGTTGTCGTCACAACAGCCGTCGGTGCCAGGCAAACCGCCATGTACCGCCGGCGCGAATACACAACGCCCTCGGCGCAGGCATAGATCATCGCCGTCTCGCGATTCGCCCCAAAGGTCACCTGCGCGCCCGCAGGCGCCAGCAGCTTAAAAAACACACCGTGCACCAGCTCGTGCACGGCAAATGACGCCGCAGAAACCGCAGCCAAGCCGACTATCCAGCCCACGACAGCCATCCAGCCGCCCGCGTCAGCCGCATCCAAGTCTGCAGGCCCGCCCAGCAGCATAAACACCGGCACCAGGCACACGGCAAACACGCCGACTACGACCATCCCCCACACGAAGCAAGCGTGCAGAAATTCCTCGTCTTCAAACGCATGTATGTTGGAAATCTCATTCATAGCATCTTAGGATAGCGCCCCTGCCACGTACCCGTCCGCATGTGCGATAATGTCGAACGATATGCACGAATTGACCACCGCGTCGCCAGGCCTTGCGCCCGGCCGCGCTCTCACCATATGCGAAGGAGTCCCATGGCATCCAAATACTCCATGAACGACCGTCCCAGCTGGCCTCGCCGCGCCATCGTTACCGCCGGCGAGCCCTACGGCAACAAGGGCCTTCACTTTGGCCACGTCGGTGGCGTCTTTGTCCCGGCCGACTTCTTCGCCCGCTTCCTGCGCGACCGTCTGGGCCGCGAGAACGTCATCTTCACCTCGGGCACCGACTGCTATGGCTCGCCCATCATGGAGAGCTACCGCAAGCTCAAGGAGAACGAGGGCTACGACAAGTCCATCGCCGAGTATGTCGAGTCCAATCACTCCCGCCAGGCCGCGACCCTCAACAACTACAACATCAGCTGCGATATCTACGGCGGCTCGGGCCTTGAGCCGGCTGCGCAGATTCACAACGAGGTGACCGCCGAGATTATCGAGCGTCTGCACGAACAGGGCACCATCTCCAAGCGCTCCACGCTGCAGTTCTACGACGCCAAGGCCGGCACGTTCCTCAACGGCCGCCAGGTGATCGGCCGCTGCCCCATCCAGGGCTGCAAGTCCGAGAAGGCTTATGCCGACGAGTGCGACCTGGGTCACCAGTTTGAGCCCGAGGAGCTCATCGCGCCCAAAAGCCAGCTCACCGGCGAGGTGCCCGAGCTGCGCCCGGTCGACAACCTCTACTTCGACCTGCCGGCCTACCTCGACTTTATGAAAACCTATACCGCCAAGCTCGCCCAGAACCCGCAGGTTCGCTCCGTGGTCTCCAAGACCATGGAAGAGTGGCTGCTGCCGGCCCAGCTCTACATCCAGAACAAGTTCCGCGAGGCCTTCGATGCCGTCGAGGATCAGCTTCCCGAGCACACCGTGCTGGAGCCCGAGGGCAACAAGAGCAGCTTTACCGTCACCTTCCCCAGCTGGAAGGAGCGCGACGATGCCCACGCGGTGCTCGCCAACGGCGGCGTGCGCTTCCGCAGCGGCAAGGCGCTCGTACCCTTCCGCATCACCGGCAACATTGACTGGGGCGTTCCGGTGCCCGAGGTCGATGGCGTCTCCGACGTCACCTGCTGGTGCTGGCCCGAGAGCCTGTGGGCTCCCATCAGCTATACGCGCACCGTGCTCGCACGCGATGCCAAGGCCGCCGGCGTGACCGAGGGCGTCGCCGCCCAGGATGCCGCCCTCATGGGCGAGCCCGCCGCCGATTCCACGCAGGTCCCCGCGCCCACCTACCAGCACAGCTCGCTCGACTGGCGCGACTGGTGGTGCTCGGATGACGCACAGATCTACCAGTTCATTGGCCAGGACAACATCTACTTCTATTGCATCGCGCAGACCGCCATGTGGGAGGCCCTGGGTTGGAACCTCACGCAGAGCACCGTCAGCGGCTGCTACCACCTGCTCTACATGGGCAAAAAGGCAAGCTCGTCCTCGCAGACTCCTCCCCCGCCGGCAGACGACCTGCTCAACCACTACACCTGCGAGCAGATGCGCGCGCATTGGCTGTCGCTCGGCCTGTCCGAGAAGCCGGTGAGCTTTAGCCCCAAGGCATACGACACGCGCGTGACCGGCAAGGACAAGGACGGCAACGAGGTGCGCGCCTGCGACGACAAGCGCGTTATCGACCCCGCCCTTAAGGAGAGCGCGCTGCTGACCGGCGTGTTCAACCGCCTGGCCCGCAGCTGCTTCTACGGCGTCGCCGTCAAAGAGGGCGACGAGAGCCCCTATCGCAACGGCTGCATCCCCGCTGGTGCCGCCTCCGCCGCCGTGGTCGAGGCTGCCGAGCAGGCAGTTCTCGCCTTTGAGCAGGCCATGTACAAGTTCGAGACGCACCGCGCGCTCGCCGTGTGCGACGACTACCTGCGTGCCGCCAACAAGCGCTGGAGCGACGCCTCCAAGGCCGCCAACAAGCTCGAGGGCGAGCCGGCAAACGCCGCCATGACGCAGGCCCTGGTCGACGCCTTTACCGAGCTGCGCGTGGCGACCGTGCTCATGCACGGCATCGTCCCGGCCGGCTGCGAGCTC
>DBEWTR010000123.1:0-2592 GCA_048205775.1 Collinsella sp.
CACGTTGGCGTAGGAGCACAGCAGGAAGCCCAGGAAGTAGAAGGGCACGAGCTGCTTGGTGAGCACCAGGCGGCCGAGCATGGCGAAGCCCATGGCCGGCAGGATGTTGGCGGCAACGCCGCAACCATCGATCACAAAAGACGGGATAAAGTCGAGTAGGCCCTGGATGGCGCCGGAACCCAGATAGAAGGCGCCGCCACACAGCAGGAAGTACTCGAGGCAGCCCCAAAGTCCAAGTCCCCAATGAACGGCGTAGATGCCTTTGAGGTTTCCCTTGAGGGCGAACTTGTCTGCCATGTCGACAAACACGGCGAACAGGGCGTTGGTAATGTTGCCGATCGTCAGCGAAAGGACGGCGATGGGCATGGCGAGTGCGATGGCCGTCTCGGGACCCTGACCGAGCTGAATGGCAAACGCGCAGGCGAGCACGCCGCCGACGGTTTCGTTAGGCGGCACGTAGGCGCCGATGGAGATCGAGCCCATGAACAGCAGCTCAAGGCTTGCACCTACGGCAAGGCCAGTCTGCAGGTCCCCCAGCACCAGGCCCACGAGCGGGCACAGGACGATGGGGCGGAACGCGTAGAGGGTGCCGAGCTGGTAGTCGAGGCATCCAAACGCTCCGACTAAGCCGACGAGGATTGCTTGGACAAGCATAATTCCTCCCAATAAGGAATCTCGAACCGTCGTCACTCCCGTCGCGCGCGTTGTTGATATCAATTCCGGGAGTTCGATTACACGGCTCGAAGCGTACCTGGTGTGCTGCTAACACCTATGCCAGGCACAAATGATTTGATACCAATTATAGATATGCAGGTTCTTACTATTTAATACCACTCGCTCAGCGGGGTGTTTTTTACCGTAAACGGCAGACGTATCCCGTCAGGCGCGCTCTTTGTTTCGATGGCTGACAAGCGCCACCAGAAAGCCATCGCCAAAGGCATCGGATGCCAAATTGGCCACAATCACCAAAACGATAATCGCCGCGCCCAAAAGCTCGTTCCAGCGAAAGACCTCGCCAAAGAGGAGCGCCGACCAGCAGGGGGCGAGCACGACCTCACTCATGCAAACCAAGTTGGCCGCAAACGCGTTGGTGCGCGCAATCCCCTTGGCATACAGCACGCTCGCAAGGCCACTGCAAAAAAGGCCATGCACCAGCATGAGCCCCCACTCAAATGGCCTCACGGAGTCTAGGGCGCCGGCAAAATAGACGATCGGCAGCATCGAGATACCGCAGGAGATGAGCGAGGACACCATGGGCGACGCATCGGGGCGAGAGTTCAAAAAGAAACACAGCCCAAAGGTGGCACCCGAAATGACGGCAAGCAGGTTGCCGAGCATGCCCTCGGCACTCAAATCGCCTAAAAAGAAAAGTCCCATACCCGTAAAAGCAACCACCACGGAGGCAATCTTCGCAGGCGAGGGCAACGTGCGAGTTGCGAGCGATTGATACACGATAACGAAAATCATCGAGGTGTACTGCAGGACGATTGCGTTGCCGACCGTCGTGAGCTGGTTGGCAAAGTTAAACGTGGTGCCCGTTACGAAGTTACAGACGGCCACAAGGACAATAAGACGACTGACGCGGAGGACGGGCCTGCCGACGAGCAGGATAAAGAGCGCCATAAATATTGCCGTGACGGCACCGATCAAAAGAGCTGACTGCGAATTGGCGCGAACGAGGATGCCGATAAAACTCCACAAGAGCGCCGTGCCAAATAGATACATCGCCCCGCTCACGCCATTATCGGGTGGATTGTCAGATCGAATCACGAAGCACCTCCAGCTAGCTTTCGGTAATAAAAAACGGCGACCGTAATGGGTCGCCGTTTCCCTTGGGGGCAGAATAGAACGCAGGAGCCTACGCCAGCACGCCGAAGAACGCGCCGATGATGCCCACGACCATGGTGGCCACGATCAGCACCATGGGGTTGATCTTCTTGGACAGCAGCCAGTAGTACAGCCAGAAGGCGATCATGCCGAGCATGCCGGGCATGATGCCGTCCAGGATGTCCTGGAGGGTCTGGGCGTCCTCGCCCGAGCCGATGGCCACCGGGATGCTGGCCCAGAACATGTCCTTGCACATGGCGCCCACGACCATGACGCCCACGATTCCCACGCAGGTCATGATCTTCTGCATGAGGCCGGTCCTCTGGGCCTCGTCCAGGAAGCCCACGCCCAGCTCGTAGCCCTTGACGGCGCCCCAGACGCGCAGCGCGAAGCCGGGGACGTTGTAGATGAGCAGGAAGGCGATGGGGCCGAAGGGGTTGCCGGCCTGGCACAGGCTGATGCCCACCGCGGCGGCGACCACGCGCAGCGTCGACAGGAAGATGGAGTCGCCGATGCCGGACAGCGGGCCCATGAGGGCGGCCTTGACGTCGTTGACGCTCTCGGGCTCGATCTCGCCGCGGGCGACCTTCTCCTCCATGGCCATCGCGATGCCGCCGACGAACGGGGCGAACTGGACGGTGATGTTGAAGAACGCGCAGTGGCGGTGCAGGGCCTCGGCGTAGTCGTCGGGGCGGCCGGCGTAGATCTTCTTGAGCATGTTGGCGACCATCAGGCAGAAGGCGATGTTCATCTGCTTGTAGTAGG
>DBEWTR010000129.1:0-2897 GCA_048205775.1 Collinsella sp.
AGGCAGACGGGCAGAGCGTCAGCGAAGCCCTTAATCGGGGCGGTACAGAAATCGCTCAGACGGGCGGCAGTAACCGCGCCGCCGGACGTACCGGAGACGATAACGGTAACAACTGCAACAATTGCCAGCAGAGCAAGAAGAATGGTGAACGATGAAGGCATACCGCGCTTTTTCTTAGCGGTCTCAGTCATAGTTCTCATCCCCCCTTCATAAATCATTTACTGATCTCGCCCGAAGCGGCTCTTCCGTGCCGTGCCTGCCGCTCGATGCGAGATTTATACCAGATAAAGCCGCTCGGGGTGTTCAACAATAAACCCCGAGCGAGATTCTAGATGCTCTTACATGAGCGTGGCGTACATGACAGCCTTGATGGTGTGCATGCGGTTCTCGGCCTCGTCGAAGACCTTGGAAGCGGGGCTCTCGAAGACCTCGTCGGTGACCTCCTGCTCGGTGATGCCGAACTGCTCGCACTTCTCGGCGCCAATGGTGGTGTTGGTGTCGTGGAAGCTGGGCAGGCAGTGCAGGAAGATGGCACCCGGGTTGGCCATAGCCATGACCTCGGAGGTAACGCGATACGGGGTGAGCTGAGCGATGCGCTCGGCCCAGACCTCGTCGGGCTCGCCCATGGAGACCCACACATCGGTGTAGATAACGTCGGCACCGGTGACGCCGTCCTTGACGTCAGTGGTCAGCTTGATGGTGCAGCCGTTAGCCTCGGCGATGGGCTTGCAGGCCTCGATGACGTCGTCAGCGGGCATGCACTCCTCGGGGCCGCAGGCCACGAAGTTCATGCCGAGCTTGGAGCAGACAACCATGAGGGAGCGAGCGACATTGTTCTTGCAGTCGCCCATGAAGACGAGGGTCTTGCCCTTGATGTCGTAGTTGAAGTTCTCCTGGACGGTCAGGATATCGGCGAGCATCTGGGTGGGGTGCCACTCGGTGGTCAGGCCGTTCCAGACGGGCACGCCGGACTTAGCAGCGAGCTCCTCGACGTCGTCCTGGGCAAAGCCACGGAACTCGATGCCGTCATACCTGCGGCCGAGAACGCGAGCGGTGTCCTCGATGGACTCCTTCTTGCCCATCTGCGACGAACCGGGATCGAGGTAGGTGACGCCCATGCCCAGATCCATGCCGCCGACCTCGAAGGCGCAGCGGGTACGAGTGGAGGTCTTCTGGAAGAGCAGAACGATGTTCTTGCCCTCGAGATAGCGGTGCGGAACGCCAGCGCGCTTCATGTCCTTGAAGTTCTTGGAAAGCTTGAGCAAGTACTCGATCTCCTCGGTGGAGAGGTCGAGGAGCTTGAGGAAGCTACGGCCGGAGAGGTTAACACCCATGGTTCGTTTCCTTTCGAAAAAATGAATTACGTAAGTATTAGTGTTGCCCGTTTGACGGGCGAAACCGGTGCGGTCGTAGGGGGACCGCACCGGAAACGGAAAGACTTAGAGGTCCTCGCGCCAGAAGGGCATGCTCATGCAGCGCGGGCCGCCGCGGCCGCGGGAGAGCTCGGCGGAGGGCACGACGAGAAGGTCCAGGCCCTCCTTGTACAGCACGTCGTTGGTGACGGTGTTGCGGGCGTAGACGCAGATCTTGCCGGGCTCGACGCACA
Organism: Collinsella sp.; assembly: GCA_048205775.1. Lineage (GTDB taxonomy): Bacteria > Actinomycetota > Coriobacteriia > Coriobacteriales > Coriobacteriaceae > Collinsella. The sequence goes on from DBEWTR010000129.1 coordinate 1,607, forward strand.
GGGTGTTGGAGCCGTCGTTCCACTGCTCGCGGGAGGCCGCGATCGGGTCGCCGCCGCCGCAGGGGATCAGCTTGACCTGGTCGACGCCGGTGGCGTCCTCCAGGACGTGCTCGAGGGTGTCCTCGATCAGGCGGATGTTCACGTCGCCCGGGTTCTTGCCGGCGGTCAGCTCGTAGACGCGCAGGGTGCCCATGATGGCGGGGTGGATCGTGAACTTATCGACGTCGATCTGGGTGAAGACCGTGTCGAGGTGCATGAAGGCGCGCGAGACCGGGATGTCGAAGGCCAGGATGCGCTCGACCTTGGAGTCGGAGTTCCAGAAGATGTTCTGGGCCATGACGTCGATAGCGGCGGCCTGGGTGCGCTGGGAGATGCCGACGGCGAGGGTCTTCTCGTTGATGTTCAGCACGTCGCCGCCCTCGGTGTGGAACTGGCAGTCGCGGCGGAAGTACAGGGAGACGTCCTTGTAGTCGGGGTGGTACTTGAAGACGTACTTGCCGTACAGGGTCTCGCGGTTGCGGGTGACCGAGTACATGCGGTTGAGGTTGACGCCCTCGCCGACGACCGCGAACGGGTCGCGGGTGAAGTAGAGGTTGGGCATCGGGTCGATGATCAGGTCGGACTCGGACTCGGAGTTGACCAGGGAGTCGAGGGTCGTGGACGCCGTGAGGGGCAGGTCGATCTCGGCCTTGGTCATGCCGGCCATGGTCTTCTTGACGAACTCGAGGTTGTCCTCGATGGAGTCCAGCTTCTCGCGGACGATCTGCGGCATGTGCTGGCCGCGGATGCCGGCCTCGGCGATGTACTGGTCGGTGAACTCGGCGCGGGCGCCGGGGACCTGGTCGAACACCTCGGCGACGAGGTTCTCGAGGTAGAGGACCTCCACGCCCTGGTCCCTCAGGATCTGGGCGAAGGTGTCGTGCTCCTGCTGTGCGACCTCCAGGAACGGGACGTCGTCGAACAGGAGTCGCTCGAGCTCGTCGGGCGGCAGGTTGAGGAGCTCGTCGCCGGGACGGTGCAGGCAGACCTTCCTGAGCTTGCCGATCTCGGAAGGCACGTGCAGACCTTTCGTCATGGCCTCCTACCTTTCTTTCGGGCCTTACTGGCCGAATGTATCAGCGCCCCTCCGTATGGGACGCTGCTTGCTGACAGCTCTAGTTATATCCAAAAACCACCCGCAATTCCACCTCGCCCCCGAACGGTCAGCAAAGTGCGATGAACGGTATATCGCATATGATTCCCCCATGATGCACTTCAGTTTTCTAAAGCAGGTTTTCAAAGGTAAACGTTC
>DBEWTR010000140.1:0-1996 GCA_048205775.1 Collinsella sp.
GGAAAGCTCAGGTTCTCGCGCTTCATGATATACGTGAAAACGTCGCCACCCTCGCCGCAACCAAAGCAATGCCACACCTGCGTGGCGGGGATAATGTGGAAGGACGGCGTCTTCTCGCCATGGAAGGGGCAACATCCCCAAAACTCATGGCCGCGAGGCTTGAGCTCGACCGTTTCCTGCACGATGGCAACCAGGTCAGACGCAGCGCGTACCTGGTCTTTTTCCTCATCGCTAATCACGGATGCTCACCCCCTGATCGCCCAAGTTGTGACGAATATCCTCGATATTACCCTCGACGGTCGCGATCAACTCATCCAGCGAATCGAACACACGCGAGGGACGTAGCCAGCGCGTAAACGCCAGCGAAACGGAAGCGCCGTACAGGTCGCCCGTATACCCAATTAAGTTGGCCTCGAGATGCGCAGATGCCGCATCGTCGGCATACGTTGGCGGCAGGCCGACGTTGACAGCAGCGGGCCACACGGTGTCATCGACCAGCACCAGACCCTCATACACGCCATCAGCAGGCACCTGAATGCCACTGAGAACCTGCAAGTTTGCCGTGGGAAAGCCCATGCCAGAACCCTCGTGACGGCCGCGAATAACACCGCCACGCACCATATACGGACGGCCGAGTAACCCAGCAGCAAGCTCCACATGGCCCTGTCCCAGCTCATGACGAATGCGGGTGGCGCAAATGGCCTCACCGCCCTCGCAAAGCAGGTCGTGCCCGTATACGTCAACGCCGTGCTCGGCACCCCAGGAGCGCATCTCGGCAACACCAGAAGCACCGCCACGACCCAGCCTAAAGTCACTGCCAACGCGAATCGATCGAATGTCGACCAGACGCGACACCAGCGAGAGAAAATCAACATGGTCAAGCGCCGCAACCTCAGGCGTAAAGGGAACGGCCACCACCGCATCGACCCTGGTTTGAGCCAAGGCATGCAGACGGTCGGCCGTCGTCATCAATTTTTGAGCGGGCGACGGACTCACCACGACGTCCGGATCAGGATCGAAGGTGACCACGACCGCCTTACAGCCATGGGCACGGGCATCACGGACAAGCGCTTCGATGAGTTCCTGGTGTCCACGGTGAACGCCATCGAACACGCCGATGGCAATCGATGCGGCACCCAAGTGCTCGCACTCATCAAACGTATCGGCAGTAACGATGCGAGCCTCGTCCGACTCGCCCGCGAAAAAGACACGCGCGAGCTCGCGAGCGGACAACATCATCGAACACCGCCGATTGCCTGCGGAAACACGTGCTCCATGACAAAGCGGCCGCCCTCAATGCGGGCGAGCGCCTTGAGTCCCCCATCGAGCACCAACGCAAACGGAGCCTTCGAGGAATCGAAATCGGCAAGCGCACGCTCAACGGGAATGCGTCGGCCGCAGAGCAGGTCGTCGGCAAGATTGCCCGGCAAGTCAACACGTGTGGCGCCCAGGGCCGCAATGGGATCCAGGGCAAAGCCAGCCGCGGACTCGGGAGAAAGCTCCTCGACCGCATGACAAGCGCCAATGGAAACAACACCGGAAGCCGTGCGGCGCAGCGCGGAAATATGCGCGGCGCTATCGCAAGCGCGGCCCAGGTCGCGAGCGAGCGCACGGATATAGGTGCCCTTGCTCACCGAGAACGCCACGGTCCACACACACGTATCACCTTCGCCGCCCACGGCGATCAGGTCGGCGGCATAGACCTCGACGGGGCGCGGAGGTAGGTCCACCGCATTGCCCTCGCGAGCAGACTTGTAGGCGCGAACGCCATTGACCGAGATCGCAGAAAACGCCGGCGGCACCTGCATCTGCGGGCCCAGCATGGCGGCCAAGCGCTCACGAGCATAGGCAGGATCGCGGAGCTCGTTGGCAACAGCCACCGTGCGGACCGCCTCGCCCTCCGCATCATCGGTATTGGTCTCGGCGCCAAACGAGATGTCGGCGACATAGCTTTTGGTATCGAGGGTTAGCATGCCCAGCAGACGAGTAGCCTGGC
>DBEWTR010000146.1:0-3998 GCA_048205775.1 Collinsella sp.
CGGCACGATTTCCGCCGCCGTCATGGTCTTCGCCGCCATCGCCGCCGTCATTTGCGCCAATACCGATGCCTATGAGGCCATCCATCACTTTTTGGAGACCCCGCTGTATGTGGGTCTGGGCAACCTTACGGCCGGTCTCACCGTTGAGCTATTCGTCAACGACTTCCTCATGGCGATTTTCTTTTTGTTGGTGGGCATTGAGCTCAAGTACGAGATGACAGTTGGCGAGCTCAAAAACCCGCGCCAGGCTATGCTTCCCATGCTGGCGGCCGTGGGCGGCGTCGTCGTTCCCGCCTGCATCTATCTGATCTTTAACCATGCCGGCGCGCACAACGGCTGGGCCATTCCCATGGCAACCGATATTGCCTTTGCGCTGGGCGTGCTGTCGCTTTTGGGCAATCGCGTGCCCAACGGCGTGCGCGTGTTCTTCTCGACGCTCGCCATCGCCGACGACCTCATTTCCATCGCCGCCATCGCCATCTTCTACGGCCAGAGCCCCAATCCGTTTTGGTTGGGCGCCGCCGCGCTTGTGACCTGCGCGCTCGTGTGGCTCAACAAGACGCAGCATTACCGCCTTGCCCCGTATTCGGTACTGGGCCTGCTGCTGTGGTTCTGCATGTTCAAGAGCGGCGTGCATGCCACGCTTGCTGGCGTCATCCTGGCCTTCACCATTCCGGCCAAGTGCGGCGTCAAGCTCGATAGCCTCACCGATTGGTTGGGCGAGTGCCTGCCGCTGCTCGATGACCGCTACGACGACGAGGCACACATCCTGGGCCAGCATGACTTTACCGTCTCGACCACCAAGGTCGAGCGCGTCATGCACCGCGTGACCCCGCCGCTCATCCGCATGGAGCGTCTGATCTCCACGCCGGTTAACTTTGTGATTCTGCCGATCTTTGCGTTCGTGAACGCACAGGTTCGCCTAGTGGGCGTGGACATGAGCACGCTACTCACCGACCCGGTGACGCTCGGCGTGTACTTTGGCATGCTGCTGGGCAAGCCGATCGGTATCTTTGGCATGACGTTCGCCTTGGTCAAGCTCAAGGCCTGCGAGCTGCCGCGCAATGTCAACTGGCACATGATTGCCGGTGTGGGCATTCTGGGCGGCATCGGCTTTACCATGTCGATTCTCATCAGCGGCCTTGCCTTCCCGACGGCCCAGTTTGAGGTTCTTGCTGCCAAGGCTGCCATTCTTGCCGGTTCGGTCACCGCTGCCGTGCTCGGCATGATCTACATGAGTGTGATCTGCAAGCATCCCGCGCCCAAGGACGAGTAAAAGCACATACAAGTTTGAAAACGCCGCCTGTGAACACCATCACAGGCGGCGTTTTAGTCATTCGGGACGTTCTTAATGACTAGGTTTATTCCACGGTGCCGTAGACGGCGCCCCAGCCGTGGGCGGCCAAGGCGGAATTGAGCTGGTCGCAAAGCGATTGGCGGTCGTAGTAGCCGGGCGGTAGCAGGTTGACGATCTCCATGAGATCGGGTGCCAGGTCCAAGATTTCGGCCTGTACGATCAGATCCAGGCGGTCGATGGCGTGACGGTCGTAAAATAGTCCGTCGACCAGGCGCTGCAGGTCGCCGAATTCTTCGGCCTGGAACGATCCGTACTCCATAGTGCCTCCTTGGGCGCTCCACGCCGGCATGCGCGGCGATTCGTAATTCATTGCGATGGACTTAATCTATCACGGCTTCATAACGTTGCGACGGTGGCGGTCTATACTTAGAAGAATTGCAACGTACCGCTTCGTGAAAGGTCGCACCCATGCAGACGATCTACCAGAAGATGGAAACCACCGAACTCGATGCCGCCATCGAGGCGCTCAAGGCCGAGGTCGCCGAGGTCAAGGCCAAGGGCCTGGCGCTCGACATGGCCCGCGGCAAGCCGTCGCCCTCCCAGGTGGACATCTCTCGACCCATGCTCGATATCCTCAATGCCGATGCCGATCTGCACGATGGCAACGTCGACTGCTCCAACTACGGCTGCTTTGAGGGCATTCCCTCGGCACGCAAGCTAGCGGGGGAGTTCCTGGGTTGCCCCGCCGAGCAGACGCTCGTGCTGGGTTCGTCGAGCCTGCTGATCGAGCACGACATCGCCGGCATGTTCTGGCGCTGCGGCTCGTGCGGCAGCGAACCCTGGGATGCCTACGAGGCCGCGCACGACGGCAAGAAGGTCAAGTTCCTGTGCCCCGTTCCCGGCTACGACCGTCACTTTGGCATCACCGCCGACTTGGGCATCGAGAACGTCCCCGTCGCGATGACCGACAACGGCCCTGACATGGGCGAGGTCGAGCGCCTCGTCGCCGCCGACGATTCCATCAAGGGCATCTGGTGCGTGCCCAAGTATTCCAACCCCACGGGCATCACCTTTAGCGAGGACATCGTGCGTCGCCTGGTCGAGATGCCCACGGCCGCGCCCGATTTCCGCATCTTCTGGGACAACGCCTACTGTGTGCACGACCTGTACGACGAGACCGACGAGCTCGCCAACATCTTCGATCTTGCCCGCGCGGCGGGCACCGAGGACCGCGTGGTGGCCTTTGCCTCGACGTCCAAGATCACCTTTCCGGGTGCCGGTATCGGCTTTATCGGTGCGAGCCCCGCGGTTATCGCGGAGTTCTCCAAGCGCCTGAAGGCCGGCCTCATCAGCGCCGATAAGCTCAACCAGCTGCGTCACGTGCGCTTCCTTCCCACCATCGAGGCGGTCAAGGAGCACATGAAAAAGCATGCCGAGTTCCTGCGCCCGCGCTTTGAGGCCGTCGAGCGCAAGCTCACCGAGGGTCTGGGCGAGACGGGCTGCGCCACCTGGACGCACCCCCGCGGCGGCTACTTTGTAAGCTTCGATGGTCCCGAGGGCTCGGCCCAGAAGGTCGCCGCGCTTTGTGCCGACCTGGGCGTCAAGCTCACGCCGGCTGGTGCCACCTGGCCTTATGGCAAGGATCCGCGCGACACCAACATCCGCATCGCGCCGAGCTATCCCACGGTCGAGGACCTGGAGGCCGCGCTCGATGTGCTGGTGCTGGCCGTTAAGCTCGTCGCTGCCGAGCTTGCGCGTGCCGAGCGCGCCTAACGCGCGGCTTCCCGTACTATCCGCACTTTCGATACACAAAGGAGCGTATACATGGATTTGGGTATTTCCACCAACCCCACGCCAGAGCTCTACACCATTAAGGTAACCGGCGAGATCGATATCTCTAACGCCGATAGCCTGCGCAATGCCATCGACCTGGCGCTCGAGCAGCCCACTGAGGCCGTTGAGCTCGATTTTGCCCAGGTGAGCTACATCGATTCGACGGGCATTGGCGTGCTCGTGGGCGCCGCGCACCACGCGGCCGACCACAGCAAGCGCTTTAGCTGCACCAATGTGCAGCCCCCGGTGATGCGCGTGGTCCAGCTGTTGGGTGTCGACCAAGAGATTTCGATCACCGCTGCATAATCTTTGCCCCCAAAAGGGCGTGCCGTTTGGCATATGTTTGTGATGCGCTTGGACGTTTTGGCGTCCGGGCGCTATACTTGACCGAATGAATAGACGAGTTCCGGCCGAATGGCGCGGTGCGGGCTCGACTCACATCGAGCCTTGGAGGTATGTGTGTTTGGTATTGGAGAGGGTGAGCTCGCGATCATCGTGGTCTTCGGCTTTTTGCTGTTTGGCCCGGATAAGCTCCCACAGATGGGCCGCACGATCGGCCGTGCCATCCGTCAGTTCCGCGAGACGCAGGAAAAGATGACGGCCGTTGTTCAGTCCGAGATTATCGATCCGGTGAGCGAGGCCGCATCGGCCCCGGTCAAGCCCAAGAAGGCTGCCGTCGATGATGATTCCGATGCGGACGAGGATGCCGTCGAGACGGCTGCACCCGCAAAGAAGGAGACCTTTGCCGAGCGCCGTGCCCGCCTTGCCGCCGAGAAGGCTGCGAGCGAGGGTGCCACCGAGGGCGAAGGCGCTGCTGATGAGGCCGAGAGCGCCGAGTCCGCCAAGGCCGAGCCTGCCGCTGCCGTCG
>DBEWTR010000160.1:0-2487 GCA_048205775.1 Collinsella sp.
AGAGATTTCTCGCGCAGTCCGAGTCATACGCATTCCCTCCTCTACAGATAAGAATTACGTTACCCGAGCCAGAGCAGAAAAAAACGTACTGGGTGCGACAAATCGCGTTGTTCGGCGAACGGTAGGTGGTAGCTAAAAAAGCCCCGTCCCAAATTAGCTACTTTTGGGCAAAAGAAAGCCGGGTAGCTGCGGAAAACCGCAACTGCCCGGCGATATGCGTGAGGGTAGCTAAACCCCGTCTCAAATGAGCTACTAGAGGAGGTTGAGGGGGAGCTGGGGGGCGTCGCCCCAGAGCTTTTCTAGGCGGTAGAAGTCGCGCGCCTCGGGAGTGAAGACGTGGACGACAACCGAACCATAGTCCATGAGCATCCAGGTCTTCTGCTCGCGACCCTCGATGGAGAACGGGTGCTCGCCGCAAGCCTCGGCGACCTTCTCCTCGATCTCGTCGACGATAGAATCGACCTGGCGGTTGTTGGTACCGGTGGCAAGCACAAAGTAGTCGCATACGTCGGAAAGCTCGGTCAGGTCGAGCACCTGAACGTCCTCGCCCTTCTTGTCGTAGGCGGCCTGCGCGGCGGCGCGGGCGACATCCTCGGCGGCGACACCGCTCGCAGACAGCGAGGCGGCAGTGCGGTCGGACGTGGCGACGAAGCTCTTGTGCTCCACACCTTCAAGAATCTGCTCGTCGGTCATGGTCTCGTCGGCCATGGAATACCTCTTTCTAGACAGCCCGAGCTAGCGCAGCTGGGCGTAATGGTTGTAAATCGTAATAGCTGTGGGATAAAGATAGCGCCCGGACTGGATCACATAGACCAAACCCTGCGCAAAACAGGAGAAGAACAACTCATCGAGCGTCGACTCCCCCACCATCTTGCGCAGCGCATGCGCATAGTCGCCGTGGCGGTTGGGCTCGATGGCATCGGCCACAAAGACCACCATATCGAGCGGCGTCATGTCACAGGCACCCACGGTGTGACGGTCAACAGCCTGGAAAACGGCCGGCGACAACTCGGGGAAAAGCTGCGGAAGCTCATAGGCGGCAACAGGGCCATGCAAAAGCGGCGTCGCGGCAGAAGGAGAGCCGGCAATCTTAATGCCGTAATGCAGAGCGCGCGTGACCAGCTCGTCATCGGAAAGCACCTTGTCCCAGTCGTGGATCAAGCCGGCGGCAGCGGCATCAAAGCGGTCGACGCCGTAGACCTCGGCCAGATGAAGTGCGGTCTCGGCAACACCCAGCGAATGCACATAGCGCTTGCGCTTATCCTTCATGCGAACATCGAGCAGCTCTTGAATGCGCTTGAGCAGCGCGCGCTCATCGCCCTCAAACTGATCCTCTACCGACAACGTAGACCCCCATCACTCAAAATCTTCTTGGCCCAAATCGGCATATAGCCTGCGTTTGCGAATGTAGCCGAGCACGGACTCGCTCGTAAGATAGCGCACGCTCATGCCGCGAGCAACTCGCTTACGAATGTTCGTCGAGCTGATCGCCAGCGCCGGAATCTGAATATAGCGCACGTCGAACGGCAGCCCCGACTCTTTGATTCGGGCACGCGCCGTATCGATATCAAAGCCCGGTCGCGTCGCCGCAATAAAGGTAGCAAGCTCAGCGATTCGTTCGGCATCATGCCAGGTCACGATATCGATAATCGCGTCGGCGCCCGTAATAAAGTAGAGCTTTACCTGCGGCGGGTAAAAGTCGCTAAGGGCATGAAGCGTATCGGCCGTATAGGTTACGCCCGGGCGGTCGATCTCGAACCGGCTCGCCAAAAAGGCCGGGTTCGCGGCGGTGGCGAGGACCGTCATGGCATAACGGTCCTCGGCAGGCGTCACCGGCTTGTCAAGCTTAAAGGCAGGAGAGCCCGCCGGCATAAAGAGCACAGCGTCCAAGTCGAGCGACTCGCGCGCCTGCTCGGCGGTCACCAGGTGCCCGTAATGGATGGGATCAAAGGTGCCACCCATAATGCCGAGCCTAAACTCCTGCCCGTCCTCTAGAGGAAGCTCGGGCAGACCGATTCCACCGCGCAGCGACATGGCTTACTCGCCCTCCGAGGTCTCGGTATCGCCCGCGGCATCCGCCGCATCGACAACCTCGACGCCCTCATCCGCAGCATCGGCCACGTCAATGGCTTCAACGGCAACGTTCTCGCCAGCATCCTCGAGCTCCTCGTATTCCGAGAAGTCCTCGGCACCCTCAAAGTCAAAGGCGCGCTGGCAAATGCGGACCTCGTCGCCCGCACGGCAACCGGCCTTCTCGAGCGCATCGTCAACACCCATACGCGCAAACTTATGCTGCAGGTAAATGACGGCTTCCTCATTTTCCCAGTCGGTCTGAATGACCATGCGCTCGATGGCACGACCGACCACGCGGAAGGCACCGGGCTCTTCCTGGACAATGCGGAAACGCTTCTCTCGCTGCAGGCGACGGCGCTCCCATTCATCGTCGCGCAGGTCGACCGGCTCATCGGAGACCGCCAGCTCGGCGCG
>DBEWTR010000175.1:0-6058 GCA_048205775.1 Collinsella sp.
ATCTATGTCAGATACGAAGGCGAAGAAGACAAACAGACGTTTTAAGTTCAAATTACCGCATGTCTATACGATCATGTTCTTGCTGATCGTTGTCTTTGCGGTCCTGACTTGGATCGTTCCCTCTGGTCAGTATCAGCGCAAGACGATTTCGACAGCGGCGGGCGAGCGTGAAGTCGCCGTTGCTGGAACCTATGAACAGGTCGATAAGAACTACACCGATCCCGAGACCGGCGAGACCATCAATCTGGGCCAGGATATCTTCGCGGTTCTGCAAGCGCCCACCAAGGGCATCCAGGAGGCTGCCGACGTCGTTGCGTTCGTCTTATTGATTGGCGGATCGTTCGCGATCATCACCAAGACCAACGCTTTGAATGCCGGCATGAGCCGTGTGATTAAAAAGCTCAAGAACAAGGACATCCTCATCATTCCCATCACGATGACATTGCTGTCCATTTGCGGCACTACGTTTGGTATGTCTGAGGAAGCCCTGCCGTTCTATGCCATCTTCATTCCCATCATGATGGGTATCGGTTATGACTCGATGACGGCATTCATCATCTGCTTCCTTGGTCCTAACCTGGGATATTGTGCTTCGACCATCGACCCGTTTAATGTTTTGATCGCCCAAGGCATCATTGGCATCGAGGGTAATCCGCAACTGTGGCTGCGCGCTGTTTCTTGGGTCATCTTCACTGCCGTCGGTATCGCATGGGCCATGCGCTACGCCATGCGCGTCAAGAAAAACCCCGAGTCGTCCATTGTGTACGAGGACGATAAGCTCAAGCGTATTGAGTTTTCCGTGACCGATGCCTCCATCGAGGAAGAGTTCACTATCCGTCAGAAGCTCGTGCTTATCGATTTTGCTTGCGGTATGGGCATTATCATCTGGGGTCTTGTTACCCAGGGCTGGTACATGAATGAGATTTCCGCCGTGTTCCTTGGCATGGGCTTGCTTGCCGGTATCCTGGGCGGCCTTGACCAGCAGACGATCGCAGAGGAGTTCGTTAAGGGTCTCGCCGACTTTGCGTACGCTGCCATCGTTATCGGTATCGCTCGCGGTATTCTGGTCATCGCCGAGGGCGGCATGATCATCGACACCATCCTCCAGGCGCTCGCTACCGCGCTTGCCGGTGCACCCGCCGCCGTCTACACCACGTTTATGTATATCGTCCTTGGCCTGCTCTCTTTGCTGGTTCCCTCGAGTTCTGGCCTGGCGGCGCTCACCATGCCCGTTATGGGCCCCCTGACCGAGCTCATGGGCCTCAATCCCGAGGCGGCCGTCACCGCGCTCCAGTTTGCCAACCAGACCATCAACACCATCAGCCCCGTGGCGGGCATGACGGTCGCCGGCCTTGCCGTGGCTAGGATTTCGTTTGGCCAATGGTGGAAGACCATTTGGAAGTTCTTCATTTTCATGGTCGTCTTTGGCCTGATCGTAACGGCAATCTCTGGCATGCTTCCGGTGTAGGTGGTTGTGATGTTTGATCGTTTGACGGTCCTGACGTCTAAGAGCGTCTTTACCGGTACGGGGGACCTGCCGTTTGAAGGTTTCGTAGCGGTCCGTGGCAATCGAATTGAGGCTGTTGGCACCAAGTGTGAGGTAGCTTCGTATTTGACCCAGGCGGACGAGGTGGTTGACCTGGGCGACCGCACCGTCATGCCTGGCCTGATCGACGTGCATACCTTCTATACAGGCTGGGCGCTGCGGACATTGGGGTCTGATCTGTCCGGCATCGCCGATGCCAAAGAGGCCGTGTCGCTCTTGCGTGCATGGAAAGAAGATCATCCGGATTGCGCGGCGGCTTTTGGCCACAACCTACCCGAAACGTTGGCATCGGATGCCGAGAACGCAAATACAGCAGCTGTGTTTGACGATTGTTTTGGCGATATCCCCGTCGTATGCTTTACATCGGGTGCGGAGACCTGCGTTCTCAATGCTGCCGCTAGTGCGCGATACGGCTTTACACCCCAGGCGTGCTATGCCGAGAAAATCTGGCGCATGATGAGCGATTTCCTCGCGCTGCCCGAGGTGCGTGCCGGGTATTCGGACTACATGAGCATGCTTAACGAGCGCGGCGTTACCGCCATCAAGGAAATGGCGTTTGATGACTACTACGGCTTTGCCGACGAAATGGCTCGCCGTGAGGAATCTGGTGAGCTGACGGTTCGCGTCTCTATGATGTCGCAGCCGGTGGGCGCCGGTGCAAATCTGGCATATGCCCGCGAGGCGCGAGAGCGCTTCCGGGGACCGTTCGTTCGTTTTTCTGGCTTCAACCGTATGACCGATCGCGGCGTATGGGCGGGGCTTGCCGAGATGATAGACCCCTATGAGGACTCGGCCGATGCGGGCGCTGCCGGCAAGACGGTCGTCGAGGAGCCAGAGTGGGATCTGATTGAGAACGAGCTGCGTGCAATTGATGCTGACGGCTTCCGATATTCCTTGCATTGCCAAGGCGATGGCGCCGTTCGTCGCACCGTGGCGCTCTATGCCTCGCTGCCTCGAGACGAGCATGGACGGATGCTTCGCCGCCATGCGATTACCGATCTCGAGAACTCTGACCCGACCGATCTTGTCGAGTTTGGCAAGTTAGGTGGAATTTGCGAGGTCTATCCGCAGATTCTGACGCTGGACCGGCGCGAGGATTGCCTGTCGATGATGCGTCGACAAATTGGCGAGACGCGACTTTTGCACAGCTGGAATCGCCGCGGCATGGAAGATTCCGGATGCACAGTGTGCTGTGGCACGGATTTGCCGCTGTTGATTCCGAGCTTGGGCGAGTCAATCTACAGTGCGTGCGGCGGATACTTCGACGACGGACTGCCCGTGAATGAGGTCAACACGCTGACGCTTGTCGAGCTCTTGTGCGCTTGGACTGCCGGGGGCGCGTACGACCTGATGCGCGAAGACGAGCTGGGCACGCTCGAGGTTGGCAAGCTTGCCGATATCTGCGTGCTCGATCGGGATGTGTTCGACCTCGATTATCGCGACGCACGCGATCTTGCGGTTGACATGACGATGTCGGACGGACAAATCGTGTTCGATCGAAATAAGGAGGCATAAGATGTCTGAATCCAAACCGACGCTGCACCGCGAACAGATTGCGGGCATGAATATCCACTACATCATGTGGTCGCTCGATTACTTCCTTGATGTGCAGCAGCGTTTGGGCTTTGAGTCCATTGAGCTGTGGTGTGCGGAGCCGCATGTGACGCTCGACCACACGGGCTACTTTGAAGCTGAGGTCCTGGCGAAAAAGGCTGCAGACCGTGGGCTTAGGTATCGTACTCTGTGCCCCGAGAATGTTGTCTATCCTTGGCAGTACTGCGCACGCAAACCGCTGCATGAACAGCGCAGCCTGGCGTACTTTAAGCACAGCATTGAGCTTGCCGAGGTACTTGGGTGCGACCGTATGTCCGTCAACTCGGGTTGGGGCGACTGGGACGAGGACCGCGAGGAAGCCTGGAAGCGCAGCCGCGAGCACTTGTCCATTCTGGCGGAGTATGCCGGCGAGCACGGTCTGGTGCTTACGATGGAAAGCCTGCGTCCCGAGGAGAGCAACCTTGTGACGACGGTTTCCGATGCGAAGCGCATGATTGACGAGGTCGCGAGCCCGTACTTACAGCCCATGGTTGATACAACCGCGATGGGCGTTGCGGGCGAGACGCTCGAGGACTGGTTTGCCGCCTTTGGTGATGGGGCAATTCACGAGATGCACTTTATCGACGGTGACCCGTATGGCCATCTGGTGTGGGGCGATGGCAAGCACGATATGGACGCCTTCGTCGCCACGCTCAACGCCCATGGTTTCGACGGCATGCTGGGCCAGGAAATCACGGACGGTCGTTACTACGATGATCCGGCGGCGGCAGATGCCAAGAACATGGCCGCATTCGAGAAATATCTGATTAACTAAAACAACTATCGGCCACGCAGCCAACGTCATTGATTGCGGCCAAACAAGAAAGGAACTGGATATGAACGCACACGATCTGATCAAAGAGGCAATTGCCGAGAAGGGCAAGTTCGACAGCGTCTACTGGATTGCTTGCGGTGGCTCCATGATCGATTTGATCCCGGCCCATGAGCTTCTGCAGCGCGAGGCAACCACCTTCACTTCGTATATCTATACGGCTCGCGAGTTCGATATCATGCGTCCGCGTCGTCTGGGCGAGAAGTCCCTGGTCATCGCTTGTAGCCACAGCGGCAACACCCCCGAGGTCGTCGAGGGCTGCGAGATTGCCCTTGCTGCCGGCGCTACGGTGATCGCCCAGACCGACAACGCTGGATCCAAGATTGACTCCGGCAAGTGGACCACGTGGGTCTACCCGTGGGGCGAGGGCGTGCCGCAGGCCGAGGTCCCCGCTGGCATTTCGCTGTCGCTTGCGGCCGAGCTGCTCGATCAGCAGGAGGGCTACGCCGATCTTGCCGATATGTATGCCGGTATCGCCGAGATGGATAAGATTCTTCCCCCGGCACGCGAGAAGGTAAATGCCGAGCTGGGCGATCGTTTTGCCAAGCTTTGCCAGGAGCACGAGTTCTTCTACATTCTGGGCAGCGGTCCCAACTTTAGCCAGACCTACGGTTTCGCTATCTGCTCTCTTATGGAGATGCAGTGGCAGCACTGCAGCTACATCCACTCTGCCGAGTACTTCCATGGCCCCTTCGAGGCTACTCAGGATGGCGTTTTTTACTTCCTGCAGATGGGCTCCAGCGAGTGCCGTGCCATGGACGAGCGCGCCCTGGCGTTCCTTAAGACGCATACCGATACGCTGATGGTGCTCGATGCCAAGGAGTACGGTATGGAAGCCGTGCCGGCGAGCGTCCGTGCCTATCTGGACCCGGTGCTGTTCTACGCCATGAACTGCGAGCTGCGTGCTGCACGCGGCAAGGTGTTTGATCACGATCCCGATTTCCGTCGCTATATGGGTGTTGTCGAGTACTAGAAGGGGCAAAGGCCATGGCATTTAACGTTAACGCGCTCGGATTTGGCGACAACGTCGTCGATCGCTACGAGCATATCCACACCATGTATCCCGGCGGCAATGCGGTGAACTTCGCCGTTTATGCCAAGAAATGCGGTGCCGCACGCTCCGCATACATGGGCATTTTTGGCAATGACGCCGCTGCCGAGCATGTCATTGCAAGCCTCGAGGATGAAGGCATCGAGCTTGACAAGTGCGAGCAGATGATTGGCGAGAACGGAGCGGCTCGCGTGACCGTCGTTGACGGTGACCGTGTCTTCCTCGGCTCCAACGAGGGCGGTATCCGTGGCGATGCGCGCTATGTCCTCGATCGCTTTGACCTTTCGTACATGAAGCAGTTCGATGTGGTTCATTCGGGCAACTATTGCTTTACCGAGCGCGAGCTGCCCAAGCTGAAGGCTGCGGGCGTCACGGTCTCTTTTGACTTTTCGGACGACTCCACCGACGAGTACTACGAGCAGATTGCGCCCTACGTCGATTTCGCTTTCTTTAGTGCGGCGGATGCCGCGAGTGAGGACGAGATTCGCGAGCGTCTGGCATGGGTGAAGGGCCTGGGTCCGCGTTTTGTGTCGGCTACGGCGGGCGCCGAGGGCTGCATTGCTTACGACGGCGAGCGTTATTACCGCCAGCTGGCTAAACCGGTAACGGACATGAAGGACACCATGGGGGCGGGCGACTCGTTCCTCACCTCGTTTTTGATGTGCTATCTCGATTCCGCCAAGCGCGGTGAGGATGGCGCCGAGGCCATCGAGCGCGCGCTCGACTTTGCTGCCGGGTTTGCCTCGACCGTGTGCGGCATGGAAGGTTCTTGGGGCCACGGAGCACCAATCGTCGAATAGCTTAAGAAAGCGTACGGCGGTCTGGCTATGAGGCCTTGGACAGCCGATGCAAAACAATAAGCGAAACGCGAAAAGGGGGCTCGCCATGTGGCGGGTCCCCTTTTGAACATTGGAGAAGACCATGGGTATTAAAGCGTGTGCGGCTGGTTTTTGCTGCGCGGACGTCTATCAAAACATCGGCGTGTTCTATCCGACTGGTAACGGCATTGACTGGGGTATCCATCTTGCACGAATGG